>CAYNKH010000006.1:23561-41125 GCA_964397745.1 uncultured Bacteroidales bacterium
AGTTTTTAATTGAAAGTTTTGTTTACGGATTACGAGTTAGAGCAATATTGCAAACTAAAATTTTTGTCCGTTAGGACATAAATGTCAATAAAAAAGATACTTATGTTTGGTGTTTTTCCCGTAGGGAATATACTATTGGACAAAAATAATAATAAATCTTCTTTATAAATGTTAAAGTTTCGGACTGTAAATCTTATATTACAAAACAACAAATTAAAACAATTTCATAATTGTCAACGCTGAGGTTTTATTTCAATATTAATCATTTGTTTTTTTATTTTATTTATTCATCTTCTCTTTGTATTTTTGTAAAAAATGTTTGATGAAAGAAAAAATCGAAAAAATTAGAAAAGACTTCCCTATACTTGCAACACAAGTAAATAAAAAACCATTGGTTTATTTTGATAATGCTGCGACAACTCAAAAGCCTTCAATTGTTATTGATACAATTACCGAGTATTATTCTAAATACAATGCCAATATCCATAGGGGTATTCATTTTTTAAGCAATTTTGTTACCGATGCAAGCGAAAAAGCAAGAGAAAAAGTTCGTGAATTTATTAATGCCGATACCGTTGAGGAAATTATTTTTACAAGTGGCACAACCGAGTCTATAAATCTTGTAGCATTTTCTTTTGGTGAAACATTTATTTTAAAAGATGATGAGATAATTGTCTCCGAAATGGAGCATCACTCAAATATTGTACCTTGGCAAATGCTTTGTGAAAGGAAAGGTGCTATTCTTCGAGTTTTACCTTTTAACGATGTAGGCGAACTTGAAATCGAGAAATTACATGAATTAATAAATCCAAAAACAAAAATTATTGCTATAACTCATGTATCTAATGCTTTAGGAACAATAAATCCCATAAAGGAGATAATTAAAATTGCACATAAATCTAATATTCCTGTTTTAATTGATGGGGCACAGGCGGTGCAGCACATAAAAGTTGATGTTAAAGAACTTGATTGTGATTTTTATGTGTTTTCAGGGCATAAATCCTATGGCCCAACTGGAACAGGAGTTCTTTATGGTAAAAAAGATATTCTTGAAAAAATGACTCCGTATAAAGGTGGTGGCGAAATGATTGCAAAAGTTAGCTTTGAGAAAATAACTTATAATGCTTTACCTTTTAAATTTGAGGCAGGAACTCCAAATTATATTGATACGATTGCTCTGGCAAAAGCACTTGATTATATTACTGAATTAGGCCTCGATAATATCTATAAATACGAAACTGAGTTGCTCGAATACGCTACCAAAGAGCTAAAAAAGATTGATAATCTCAAGATCATTGGCGAAGCTGAGCATAAATCGAGTGTAATATCTTTTATCATTGATGGAATTCATCCGTCTGATGCTGGTACTTTATTAGATCAAATGGGAATTGCTATTCGTACAGGAACGCATTGTGCCGAGCCAGTTATGCAACATTTTGGTATTAGCGGTACACTTAGAGCCTCATTTGCTTTTTATAATACTTTTGAGGAAGTCGATTTCTTTGTTAAAAGTTTAAATTATATCATACCCATATTGAAATAATCAGGCAATTAACATTCGGTTTTTCATAAAATTCCATTTTGATGCATCCCCAATTCTTATTTTAAGATTACTTTTGTTCGATTATATTAAATTCTGATGATGAAACAATTATATTTTCTGTTATTTATTATTTTATTTGCATTTCAGGGTTATTCGCAAGTTGAAACAATTATTCCTTCTGATAGGCCAAAACTTGTGGTCGCTATTGTTGTAGAACAGATGCGGCAAGATTATATTGATCGATTTTGGGATAATTTTAGCAATAAAGGGTTTAAGAAATTAGCCATAAACGGCACATATTGTCAAAATGCAAATTACAATTACAGTCTTACACAGACAGCACCTGGTTATGCGACAATTGTTACAGGAACCGAACCTGCCGAGCATGGTATTGTATCCGACTTTTGGTTTAATCCTCTTACTGGAAACAAAGAAATTTGTATTGTTGACTCAAAATATACAGCGGTAGGTGATAAAAATGCCGAAGGTGGCTTTTCACCAAAAAATCTTTTTTCAACTACATTTAGCGATGAGGCAAAACTATTTAATAGAGGCAAATCTAAAATAATTTCCGTTTCATTATCTCAATATGGAGCCGTTTTGTCAGCTGGATTTGCTGCAAATGCCGCTTACTGGATGGATATCAAATCTGGTAAGTGGATAACAAGCTCATATTATATGGATAAATTACCTAATTGGGTAAATGACATAAATGCTAAAAATATGCCTGAAGAATATCTCGGGCGTGAGTGGACAAATATGTTGGAAATAGATAAATATAATGAGGTTTTGCCCGATTCAAGTGAGTACGAGTTTGGAATAGATGGTGTTTACAAAGTGTTTCCTTATATTTATAGTAATATTCGCAAAACATTACCAGATTATGAGTTGATGTACTTAATCCCTGAAGGTAATACGCATACAACCGATATGGCTGTCGCAAGTATTTATAACGAAAATTTAGGACAAGATGAAAATACAGATTTTCTGTTTGTCAATTATACGGTAAGTGAAAATATCGGAAGACTTTATGGCCCTCAATCAATTGAAGTTCAAGATTTGTTTTTGCGTCTCGATAATGATATTGGTCATCTAGTAGATGTGATTGAAGAAAAGGTAGGTAAAAATAATGTTCTTATTTATTTGACTTCAAATCATGGAGTTGCCGAAACTCCGCAATATCTTATTGATAATAAAATGCCAGCCGGAAATTTTAAGCAATATTATATTTTGGCTCTTTTAAAATCATATTTAAAAGCAATTTATGGTGAGGGCGATTGGATACTCGACTACAGTAATAATCAGATATTTTTAAATAAAATTCTGATTGAGGATTCGCAAATCCCACTTAAAGAGTTTCAAGAAAAAGTTATTGGCTTTATTATTAATTCAGGAGGAATATCGCATGCAATTAGTTCAACTCAATTTCAAAATATAATTTTTAGACAAGGTATGCCGCTTAAAATGCAAAATTCATTTAATCAAAAACGCTCTGGCGATATTATGATTTCGCTTAAATCGGGCTGGATAGATGATTTACCGTATTCTACAAACCATAATTCGGGTTATAAATATGATACAAATGTCCCTTTAATATTTTATGGTTGGAAAGTTAAAAAACAAAAACTGTATTATGATATTAATATTACTGCTATTGCACCAACTATATCAATGATTTTGGGAGTGCCTGCACCTCCTGCTTCAACGGGCAAAACTTTAGACGATGTGTTTTTTAATAGATAGCAGTTGAGTAAATGTAATAAGCAGTACTAAACGTTAAGAAGTTAGGGACATTAAGAACTATTTTATCTTAATGTTTTATAAACTTAAAGTAGACAATTTGCAATGAACCTAGTTTAAGGCACTCTCAACTTTAGCTCTCCGATTCCAGATTATCTAAAAGGTCTGGTCTAAGTTTTTGAGTACGGGCTAAACTTTGGTTTTCTTTCCATTTTTCAATTTTGCCAAAATTTCCAGAAGTGAGTACATCTGGTACTTTCCAGTCGTTAAATACTGCTGGTCGTGTATAAACTGGTGGTGCCAAAAGTCCGTCTTGAAACGAGTCGCTTAGAGCAGATTCCATATTTCCAATTGCACCAGGTAAAATTCTAACAATACTGTCGCAAATCATTGCAGCTGGTAGTTCACCTCCAGAAAGAACAAAATCTCCAATACTATATTCTGCGTCAATCAAATTTTCTCGTATCCTATGGTCGATACCTTTATAATGACCACATAAAATAATTATGTTTTCTAAGGTCGAAACCATATTTGCTTCCTTTTGATTCCAAGGTTTTCCGTCAGGCGAAGTGTATAATAAAAGATCGTAGTTACGTTCAGCTTTTAGATTAGTGATTAAATTGTAAACAGGTTGAATCATTATTACCATTCCAGCCTCTCCGCCATACGGATAATCATCAACTTGTTTATGCTTTCCAAGACCATAATCCCTTAAATCGTGAATATAGATTTCTACAATTTTTTTGTCTATAGCTTTTTTTACAATCGAATGGTTTAGAGGACCATTTAAAATTTCAGGTATTACTGTGATAATGTCAATTCGCATAAAAAATAGTTTTAAACAAAAGTAATGATTTAATTCTATAAAATTAAAATGTATTAGCGTGTTCAAGAGAAAAAAAAATAAAAATTTGTTTGTAAATCATTAAAAACATACCTTCGTAAGTTTTATAAGAAACATTTAATTAATCTTAATGTATTATATATCAATAAGTTAATATGAGCGGCGAATTGGAAAACAAGCAAAACAGCTTAGAAAATGAGGTTGAGAACAAGGTAATCAATCTTGAAAACACTGATTCTGAAGTAAAAACTGAAGAACCAATAACTGAAAATATTGCAGTAGAAGAAAAAAATACTGAAGTTTTTGACAATACAGAAAATGTTGTTCCTGTAGAAAAAGACGCAGATGGTAAAGAAACTAATGAGGATGATATTTTTGGCGAAATAGAAACAGAAACGAACGATGATGACAGTGTAGATGAGCAAGAAACAGGAGAAGTAGATTACTCTTTATTAAGCAAAGATGAGATACTATCAAAGTTAAAAGTTTTAATCCACGAAGGTGATATTTCGGAATCTAAAAAAGACATCGAACTACTTAAAGGTCAATATTATAAAACTCAAACTTCTGAATATGAGCGTTTAAAAGAGGAGTTAATCAATCAGACTGGTGATGCTGCTAATTTTGAGATGCCTAAAGACCCAACTGAAGATTATCTTAAAGAGTTATTAGCCGATTATAAAAAGAAAAAAGCCGAATATGCAGGCAATCTCGAGCAAGAAAAGGAGAAAAATTTGCAGTTAAAATTGGAGATTATTGAAAAAATCAAAGTTTTGGCAAATAGCGAAGAATCTTTAAACAAGACATTTGCTGAGTTTAAGGAATTACAACAGGATTGGCTTAAAATTGGACACGTGCCAGCTTCGGAGGCAACAGGATTATGGCGTAATTATCAGCTACAAATCGAAAGATTTTACGATTTTGTTAAAATTAATAAAGAACTTCGTGACCTTGATTTTAAAAAGAACTTAGAGCAAAAAATTGAGCTATGCGAAAAAGCCGAAGAATTATTGCTAGAAACAGACGCATTAGCATCATATCGAAATCTTCAGGAATTACACAATTTGTGGAAAGAGCTTGGTCCTGTTCCTGCCGATAAACGTGAGGAGCTATGGGATAGGTTTAGTATTATAAGTAAAAAAATTAGACAAGCCTATCAGCAGCATTTCGAAAAACTAAAAGAGGAAAGAGATGTGAATTATGAGCAAAAGTTAATACTTTGCGAAAAAGCTGAGACCATTGCAAATGCAGAAAATCCAACTACTAGCAAAGGATGGGGAGAGCAAACTGAGAAAGTGATGGAACTGCAAAGGATATGGAAAACTATCGGAATGGTTCCTAAAGAAGTAAACACAGAGGTTTACGAAAGATTTCGTTCAGCTTGTAATCGGTTTTTTAATCTTAAAAAAGAGTTTTATGATGTTGTTAACGAAGAGTTAAGTATTAACTATCAGAAAAAGCTCGAAATTTGCGTAAGTGCAGAGTCTTTGCAGGCATCAACAGACTGGAGAAAATCGACAAGTGCTTTTCTTGATCTGCAAAAGCAGTGGAAAACCATAGGACCAGTTCCGAGAAAACATTCAGACCAAATCTGGAAACGGTTTAGAGCAGCTTGCAATAATTTTTTTGATGCCAAATCAGACTTTTATTCAAATATTGAAAAAGAACATAAGGATAATTTGCAGAAGAAAGAAGTCCTAATAAAAGAAATATTGGAATTTAAACCGCTAGAAGACCAAACCGACAATATAAGTAAAATAAAAGGCTTTCAGGCCGCTTGGACAGAGATTGGCTATGTTTCTAATTCTCAAAAAGATAGATTGTATAATGAGTATAGATCAGCAATAAACAGCATATATGAAAAATTAAACCTAAGCAAAAATACAATTGAGGTTAGTAATTTTAATTCAAAAGTTGAAGTGCTTAAAGAAACAGGTGAATTAAGTGGTTTACAAAACGAACGTACCAAAATATTGAGAAGGATACAGGACATCAATCAAGAAATAAATCAATATGAAAACAATATGGGTTTCTTCTCAAGTGGATCTGATAGTATATTGAAAGATTTTGAGAAAAAAATAAATAAAGCCAAAGACGAGATCAAAGCTCTAAAAGAAAAGAAAAAGGCTATTGACCTTGCCGAGCGTGAAATTACTAATAAAGATAAAGACAAAGTCAAAGACATAAAAGATGACCCAAACAATTAAAAGATTAGTCCTTCTTAGTTTATTATTGGCGTTTACCACTGTCGTTTTTGCACAAACAGGTGCTATTAAGGGATTTGTTATGGACAAAGATAATGGAGAGCCATGTATGTTTGCAAATGTCTCAGTAATTGGAACAGGTTTTGGTGCTGCAACGGATGTAAACGGTTATTTTTCGATACCCAAAATACCAGATGGAGAATATACTATTAAAATTACTTACATTAGTTATGACAGTATTGTGGCACCGTTTAGTATTACAAACGGAAAAATAGCCTCAAAAACTTATTACATGACAAAGGCGGCATTTGTTCTTGACGAAGCGGTGGTTTCTGCTGCAAGAGAAGAAATGCGAACGCAAATCCGAATATCTAAAATTAAAGTTTCACCTCAACAAATACAGCAATTACCTTCTATCGGTAGCGAACCCGACATTGCACAGTATCTTCAAGTGTTACCTGGAGTTACATTTACTGGCGATCAAGGTGGACAGTTGTATATTAGAGGAGGTTCTAGCATTCAAAACCTTGTGCTATTAGATGGGATGGTTGTTTATAATCCTTTTCACTCAATTGGATTGTTTTCCGTTTTCGATTCCGATTTAATAAGAAATGCTGATATATATACAGGAGGGTTTAACTCCGAATATGGAGGGCGAATTTCATCAGTAATGGACATCTCAATGCGAGACGGAAACCCAAACCGATTTTCAGGTAAAGTCTCTGGAAGTACATTTGGAACAAAACTAATGTTAGAAGGACCTTTAGTAAAATTTAAAGAGGGAAAAACTAGCTTGTCTTATATTGTTTCAGGTAAAACATCTTTTCTCGAACAGTCATCAAAGCTATTGTATCCATATATTAATAACGGGTTAGGACTTCCTTTTAACTATACCGACATTTACGGAAAAATTTCTCTTAACTCTCCAGGTGGTAGTCGAGTAAATGTATTTGGGTTTAATTTTAATGACAATGTTAGTTATCAAGGATTAAGTAACTTAGGCTGGGATGCGTATGGGGTAGGTGCAAACTTTGTTGTGGTTCCAAGTGGATCAACTGTTATGATTAAGGCCAATATGTCATATTCTGATTATAATATAAGTTTGCAGTCAATGGATAACTTACCAAGTTCTAGTGGCATAAAAGGTTTTAATCTTGGACTTGATTTTTTGTATTTTTTGGGGAAAAACCAATTTGTATGGGGAATTCAAACACTTGGGTTTAATACAGATTTTGAATATTATAATTCTGTAGGACGATTGTTGAAGCAAGAAGAGAATACAACCGAATTGGCAGCTTATTTTAAATATAAACTTAATCTGGGAAATTTGTTGATTGAACCCGGGGTAAGGATACATTATTACGCTTCGATGAGCGATGTGTCATTGGAGCCACGCTTAGGAATTAAATATAACATTACTGAGTATCTTAGATTCAAATTTGCTGCAGGGATATATTCACAAGACCTTGTTGCTGCTAATAGTGATAAAGATGTTGTTAATTTATTTTATGGGTTTTTGAGCGGAAATTTGAACCTCCCCGATGAGTTTAAAGGAGAAGAACTTACTCATAAACTGCAAAAATCTGAGCATTTAATTGCAGGTTTTGAAATTGATTTAACTAAAAAGATTGATTTTAACGTAGAGGGTTATCTAAAGAATTTTAGTCAGCTAACTACTATTAATAGAAATAAAATATATGACGATATTCCTATAAATAGTGACAAACCTGATTATCTAAAAAAAGATTTCTTAATTGAATCGGGATATGCTTACGGTGTTGACTTTTTGCTAAAATATGACCAAAATCAAGTGTATGTGTGGCTTGTATATTCTTTAGGTTGGATTAAACGTGATGATGGAGTAAGTATTTATAACCCACACTATGATCGCCGTCATAATGTTAATCTTGTTACAGCCTATCGTTTTGGAAAAAATCAGACTTGGAACTTAAGTGCTCGTTGGAATCTCGGATCGGGCTTCCCGTTTACTCAAACTGCTGGATTTTACGAAGAAACAGATTTGTATAATAGTCTTAACTATCCATATTGGTCGAGTAACGGATCTCTTGGTGTTGTTTATGGAGACCTTAACGCCGGGCGATTACCTTATTATCATAGATTAGACTTAACATTAAATAAAGTATTCAAATTCTCGAAATATGCAGAGCTTAAAATAAATTTTAGTGTTACTAATGTTTATAACAGGCAAAATATTTTCTATTTTGACAGAGTTGATTATAATAGAGTAGATCAGCTACCAATTATGCCAAGTCTGGGATTAAGTTTAACATTTTAAAAAAAATAGTTTTGGCAACAACAAAGTACATTTTTGTAACAGGGGGAGTAACCTCATCATTGGGTAAAGGAATTATTTCTGCCTCACTTGCAAAACTCTTACAAGCTAGAGGATACAAAGTAGCAATTCAAAAACTTGATCCATATATTAATGTTGATCCTGGAACATTAAATCCTTACGAACACGGAGAGTGTTATGTTACCGAAGATGGTGCCGAAACAGACCTCGATTTGGGGCATTACGAGCGTTTTCTAAATGTTTTTACTTCTCAAGCGAATAGTGTTACAACAGGCCGCATTTATCAAGATGTTATAAACAAAGAAAGACGTGGCGATTTCCTTGGTAAAACGGTACAAATTATACCACATATTACTGATGAAATTAAAAGACGTGTTAAACTCGTTGGTAGTAAAAGCAAATATGATTTTGTTATAACTGAGATCGGTGGAACAGTGGGAGATATCGAATCTTTACCGTATGTTGAGGCGGTGCGTCAATTAAGGTGGGAGTTGCGAAGTCGCTGCATGGTTATACATTTAACCCTTGTACCATATCTTGCTGCTAGTGGAGAGTTAAAAACAAAACCTACACAACATTCTGTAAAAACATTGCAAGAAGCCGGAGTACAGCCAGATGTTTTGGTATTAAGAACAGAACATCCGCTTAATTCCGAAATTCGAAATAAAGTCGCAAACTTTTGTAATGTGCAAAAAGAGGCGGTTGTCGAGTCGCGAGATGTGAAAACTATTTATGAAGTGCCAATTGAAATGCAAAAGGAAAAATTGGATGAGTTAGCCTTAAAGCATTTTAGTATGGACATAGGACCAAAACCTGACTTAAAACGTTGGAAAGATTTTCTGAAAAAGCTTAATGCCCCGAAACATAATATTAAAATTGCACTTGTAGGAAAATATGTGGAGCTAAAAGACGCATATAAATCAATTAATGAGTCGTTTATTCATGCTGGTGCTGCGAATGAAACAAAAGTGGATATCGAATATATTCATTCCGAAAGTCTTACGCAAAGTGATTTTGAGGACATATTAAAGGGATTTGAAGGAATAATTGTCGCTCCCGGTTTTGGTCATAGAGGCATTGCTGGAAAAGTCTTGGCGGTAAAATATGCTCGCGAAAACGACATCCCGTTCTTTGGTATTTGTCTTGGTATGCAATGTGCAGTTATAGAATTTGCTCAAAATGTATTAAAAATAGAGGATCCTAATTCTATTGAAATGAATCGTAAATGCAAAAATCCTGTAATCAGCATTATGGAAGAACAAAAAATGGTTACTGAAAAGGGCGGAACAATGCGGTTGGGATCATATCCCTGTAAGCTTTTAAGAGATTCAAATGCACATAAAGCATATAAAACACTTAAAATAAACGAACGCCACAGACATCGATACGAATTTAATAATAAATATCAGGAGATGTTTGCTAAAGCAGGAATGGTGGCGACAGGAATAAACCCAGAAACCAAACTTGTTGAGATAATTGAAATACCAAAACTTAAATGGTTTGTTGGAGTTCAATTTCACCCCGAATATAAAAGTACGGTTATAAATCCACATCCACTATTTGTCGGTTTTATAAATGCAATAATTAATAAATAATATCTGATAAAAAAAGATTATAAGTTATGGATAAAAATAGTATATTAGGATTGGTTGTAATAGGTGCTTTACTTGTTGGTTATATGCTACTAACCAAACCCAGTAAAGAGGAGTTAGCCCAAGCAAAGCATAGACAAGATTCTATAGCACAAGTTGAAAAAATTAGGGACTCTATTATTAAAGCCGAACAAATTGCAATACTTAATGAAAGGGATAGTATTAATCTAACCAAAAATGCTTTAACAGAGAATGTTGACACTTTAACCGAAGTGCAGAAAGACTCGTTAACAGACATCACCCTTACAACTGAATATGGGATATTTAAGAATTCGGCTAAAGGTGTAGAAGAGTTTTTTATTGTTGAGAACGACAAAATGATTATAACTCTTACTAATAGAGGTGGTAAAATATATTCTGTTGAACTTAAAGATTATAAAACTTATGATCAAGATCCATTAATATTATTTACTAATGACTCTACCTCTGTTTTTGGCTTAGAAATGCTTGCTCAGGGGAAAGCGCTTTTGACAAACGATATGTATTTTGTCCCTACAAACACAGCAAAAAATCAAAAAGTAGGAGAAGATCCCTTGACAACAGCAATGCGTCTCGAAGTTAGTAAAGGTAAATATATCGAATATGTATATACCGTTAGACCAAATGATTACATGATTGATTTTGATATTAATATAGTCGGCTTACAAGAAGAGCTAAGAGCAAACCCTTATATAAGTTTGAGGTGGAATCATTTGATACCAGGATTAGAAAGAGGACGTGATTGGGAACTTAACAATACTAATGTACACATTAAAATGTCGGATGATGAAATCGAAAAACTTAGCGAGCGTAAAGACGAAGATACCTTCGAGAGTAAAGGAAGTGCAAGATGGGTAGCTTGTAAACAGCAGTTCTTTTCGTCAATCCTTATTGCGGAGAATCAATTGGATAATCCAACCGTTAAAACACGTAAAATCGAAGATGAAAATAGTAAATATTTAAAAAGCTTTGAATCGGAGTTTACTTTTTCATTATCAAATACCAATTCTGAAACTCAAAAATATCAATTTTACTTTGGACCCAATAAATTCTCAACCCTAAAAGAATACGAGCTTGGACTCGAGAAAGTTGTTCCGCTAGGTTGGGGTATATTTGGTTGGGTAAATAGACTTATTATTATTCCAATTTTTAATTGGCTAGGTGGTTTTATTGGTAATTTTGGTGTAATTATTTTGTTATTAACCTTAATAATTAAACTCGCTCTTTTTCCATTAACTTATAAATCCTACAAATCATCGGCAAAAATGCGAGTGTTAAAACCGCAAATTGATGAACTAAGCAAAAAATATCCAAAAGGAAAAGAAATGGAAAAACAACAGGCAACAATGGCTCTGTATAAAAAAGCTGGAGCTAGTCCTATGGGAGGATGCCTGCCTATGTTGTTGCAATTCCCAATACTTATTGCAATGTTTAGATTTTTTCCAGCTTCAATTGAGCTGCGACAAGAAAGTTTCTTGTGGGCAAATGATTTATCAACTTATGATGCGATTGTGGAATGGTCGGTACAGATACCTCTCTTGTCAAATTTTTATGGCAACCATATAAGTCTATTTACATTGTTGATGGCGGCATCTATGCTAATTTCAACACGTATGACTAGTGCAAATCAACCAACTAATAGTAATATGCCCGGAATGAAGACAATGATGTACATTATGCCATTTATGATGATCTTTTGGTTTAATAAATACTCAGCAGGCTTAAGTTATTATTACTTTTTGGCCAATGTTTTTACTATTCTGCAAACATGGATTATTCAAAAATTCATTATTGACGAAGACAAAGTTCTTGCCCAAATGGAGTCTAATAAGAAAAAACCTGCTAAGCCAAAATCAAAATGGCAAAAAAGACTTGAAGAAGCGCAAAAAATGCAACAAAAACGTAAATAGTAATATTGAAAATTTTGTTAGTTTAATGTTTGCGGTTCACGATTTACGGTTCAACGATTCGATTTAGAACATCGATTATATAGTTTTAATTGCTAGTACTCTCTAGATGAATAAAACAACCAAAATAGATAAAAAGAATAGTCCCGCAATGTTCGATAATATTGCAAAAACTTACGATAAATTAAATCATATTTTGTCTTTTGGTTTAGATGTTAGGTGGAGAAGGAAATTTGTATCATATCTAAATATACGCCATTACGAAACCGTTGCTGATATTGCATCTGGAACAGGAGATTTACTTGTAAATTTACAAAAACTAAATGCAAGTAAGTACTATGCAATTGACCCCTCCAAAAATATGTTAAATATTGCGAAGACAAAAGTTCCCTCTGCAAAACACATAGTCGCAACAGCAGAATCATTGCCATTATTAGACGAAAGTATTGATTTAATTACTGTTTCTTTTGGGATACGTAACTTTGAATCATTAAACCAGTCTTTTTCCGAATTTTACAGAGTTTTAAAAACTGGTGGCATTGTCTCAATTATGGAGTTTTCTAAACCAAAGTTCTTCCTTTTTAGTTGGGGATTTACCATATATTTAAAAATATTTTTACCCTTTATGGGAAAAATGGTGTCGAAAAATAAATCAGCGTATAAATATTTGCAATCATCAATATTCGATTTTGCCGAAAGTGTTAATGTTTTTGAAGTTTTATTAAAATGCAACTTAACGAAATTGAGTGAAAATAAGCTTCTTTTTGGAGCAGTTAAAATTTATACTTGTATAAAATAGTGAAAGCACTTGTTCTATTGTGTTTAAAAACTCGAGATATTATCGTAAGTCGTGCATGATATTGAGTTTAATCACCATTTTGTAATTACTCCCATTTTGTTTGAAACTAGTAATAAATTGTTGGGAGGTATTGAGTATTTGTTTGTTAGCACATATGTTTGTGCCTCGAAATTGCAATTCTTTTTTTGCTAAATATGTCGTTTGTCTTTGTTTTGCTCATTTATTGTAGTACTGCTAATCTGCAATATTGGGGTACTAGTATTTTAGATATTTGAACCATTCCTATGTTTTTAATGTAGGTTTAAAGAGTTTTTTTATTTAAAGAGATGGTGTTTTAATGCTTGCTCGTGTTTTTTTTAACCGATGTAATTATTGAGATGTGTAGGTTTGTTGGGTGTACTATGATATTATATGATTATTATTATAAAATTTAATTGGCAAATATCTTAGGTTGAAAATGATTGTTGTTTTTATAATTTATGAGTGATAATAGTAAAACAATAAAAAATACTAAAAATCGTTTCTATAACTTGTGTGGAAATATGGATTTTTTTTTATATTTTTGTAAACTGTAATAATAACTATATTTAAAAGTATTATGAAATTAAAAGTTCTTTTTGTAACCCAGGAAATTATGCCTTATCTACCTGAGACAGAAATGTCAAAAATTGGTAGGTTTCTTCCTCAAGGGATACAAGAACGCGACAAAGAAATCCGCACGTTCTTACCAAAATTCGGAAACATTAATGAAAGACGTAATCAGCTTCACGAAGTAATTAGACTTAGTGGAATGAATTTAGTAATCGATGACACTGACCACCCTCTTGTTATTAAAGTGGCCTCAATACAACCAGCACGTATGCAGGTGTATTTTATAGACAATGATGACTATTTTGGGCGTAAACATGCACTAACAGAGAAGGGTAAAGAATTTGATGATAATGATGAGAGAGCAATATTCTACTCTAGAGGCGTTATTGAAACTGTAAAAAAACTAGGTTGGGCACCAGATATTATTCACTGCCACGGTTGGTTTACTTCGCTTGTGCCTTTTTATATGAAAAAGATATACAGTCAAGACCCATTGTTTGAAAATGACTTTAAAGTTATATACTCTGTGTATGATGATAAATTCAAAAAAACTTTGAACCCTAATTTGTCTAACAAGCTGATGACTGACGGTATTCATGCCGAAGATGTTGAAACAATTATTACGCCCGACTGGGAAAGCCTTACAAAATTTGCAATCGAAAACTCTGATGGTATTATTATGGGATCACATTCTTTAAGTCCCGAGACTAAAGCTTTAATCGAAACATCGAATAAACCATTTTTAAAACCTAAGGATGAAGACAGTTTTGTAGATAAATATAATGACTTTTACAATAAACTAATTGAAAAATAAATTAATGAGAATCAATTACAAAAGCCAATTACAAGTTTTTATCTTTCTAATTTTTGCTAGTTTAATATTTAGTTCGTGTCAAAACGAAGATTCACCAATAGGTTTGGGAATAATACCTGGCTCAGATAAAATGGAACTTATTTGCGATACTATTAGTGTGCAATGTTTTACTGTCTCAGATGCAAATGTGGCAACAGACGAAAGAAGTTTAGCAAGCCTTGGATCATTTTTTGACCCTGTTTTTGGGTTTTCAAAAGCTAGCTTTATTTGTCAGACAAGAATCTCCTCAAATAATGTCGATTTTTCTGTGGTAGAAACAATAAATTCAATTGAGTTGCAGCTTAAATATAATTTCCATTATGGAGACTCTTCAACTAATCAAAATGTGAAAATATACCGTTTATTAAATGATGTATTTATTGATTCTGTTTATTATGGATATTATAAACCAGACCCATCAAATATAGAGCTTCTTGCAACGGTGCCGCTTAATATCTCAATGGAGGACAGCCTTGTTAAAATTGAATTGCCGATTAGTCTTGCAGAAGAGTTTAGAACTACTGATTTAGCAAACTTTGTTGATAACGATGCGTTTATTCAGTATTTTAAAGGCCTATATATAACAACTGAAAATGTTTTTGCAGATGGCTGTATTTATAATTTTAATCTTTATGATGCCAAATCTAGCATGATTATGTATTTTAACGATTCCTTGGAATATGAGTTTTACATAAATACTAAATCGGCATGTATTAACATGTTTGAACACGATTACTCAATGGCAGCTCCCGAAATTCAATCTTTAGTGGCTGATTCAACTGCTATACTCGATTTTTGTTATCTGCAAAGTTTAGGTGGTCTTAGAACTAAACTGTTTTTCCCAGAATTACAAACATTGTTTGACTCTTCAAATATTGCTATTAATAAGGCAAAACTTATATTAAATTTAGAAGATGGATATAGTGAGGAACTATTATTAGCACCACCAAAAACCACCCTGGTATCAATACTCGAAAGCGGCAAATATGATTTTTTAACCGATTATAAAGTAAACAGCTCTAATTTTGGAGGGGAACAAAATTCTGATAATTCATACTCCTTTAATATACCTTTTTACATTCAGGAATTATTAAACGGTTCTACCGATTATGGATTATATCTTTTTGCTATCGAAAATAGAACAAAACCTTATCGAGCTATAATTAATAATAAGCCTGGTGATGACAAATCAATTAAATTAGAAATATATTATTCCAAATATTAAACAAATATAAGTATGTGTGGAATTGTAGGATATATTGGTCACAGAGAAGCCTATGATATTTTAATCAAGGGGCTAAAAAGACTTGAGTATAGAGGATATGACTCGGCTGGTATAGCTTTGAGTAATAACGACTATCGGGTTTATAAATGTAAAGGAAAGGTCATCGATCTTGAAGAGCAAACCAAAGGTAAAGACATCAGAGGACGGATAGGTATGGGGCATACTCGTTGGGCAACTCATGGCGAGCCAACCGATAATAATGCACACCCACATAAATCAATGAATGGAAAATTTGTCATTATACACAACGGTATTATTGAAAATTACACTACACTTAAACAAAGTCTCGAAAAAGAAGGATATATATTTGATAGTGAAACTGATACAGAAGTTCTGGCGAATCTTATAGAATTTTACTATTTGCGTAATAGAAAAGACGGACAACCATTTTCTTCTGAAGATGCAGTTCGTGCTGCACTAAATATGGTTGCAGGTGCTTATGGGCTTGTAATCTTGTGCGAAGATTCTCCCAATCAAATGATAGCAGCTCGCAAAGGTAGTCCGCTTGTTATAGGAATAGGAAAAAACGAATACTTTATTGCTTCGGATGCTACTCCGATAATCGAATATACCGACTCGGTAATATATATGAATGATGACGATATTGCCGTAATTGATGACAACGGACTTAGTCTTAGAAATTTGAAAAATGTTACTCAAATACCTGATATCCACAAGATAAATCTTGAGCTTAGCGAAATAGAAAAAAATGGATTTGACCATTACATGCTCAAAGAAATTTACGAACAACCCAGAGCAATCAGAGATACATATAGAGGTCGTTTAAATTTTAGGTCAAAATTTTTAAGACTTGGTGGACTTCATAATGTTTTTCAGCAATTAACCGAAGCTAACAGGATTATAATTATTGCTTGTGGAACAAGTTGGCATTCTGGTATAGTGGGCGAGTATCTTTTCGAAGAATTTACTCGAATCCCTACAGAAGTTGAATACGCCTCTGAGTTTCGTTATAGAAATCCTGTAATAAATAAAGGAGATATTGTGATTGCCATTAGTCAAAGTGGCGAAACAGCAGATACTTTAGCAGCTATACAATTAGCCAAAAAAGCAGGTGCAATTGTTATTGGAATTTGTAATGTTGTAGGCTCTAGTATAGCACGCGAAACAGTTGCAGGTGTGTTTACACATGCCGGACCTGAGATTGGCGTTGCCTCTACAAAGGCATTTACTACTCAAGTTACTGTGCTAACAATGATGGCTATGTCTATTGGCTTAGCAAACAAAAAACTTACAAAAGATGAGTTTACGCTATTAGTTGATGAACTATATGCTATCCCTGAAAAGATTGATGCTATTCTCCAAAAATCTGAAAAAATTAAAGAAATAGCACTTGAAATAGCAAACGCTACAAATAGTTTGTATCTCGGTAGAGGATATTTGTTTCCTGTTGCATTAGAAGGTGCATTAAAATTAAAGGAGATTTCCTATATCCATGCAGAAGGGTATCCAGCCGCTGAAATGAAACACGGACCTATTGCTCTGATAGATGAGAAAATGCCCGTAATTGTTCTTGCGACTAAAGATAACTCCTATGAAAAGATCGTGTCAAATATTCAAGAAGTTAAAGCACGAAAAGGTGTAATTATTGCTATTGTTACAGAAGGAGACACAACAATTAAAGAAATGGCTGATTACGTAATAGAAGTTCCACAGACCGATTTTGCACTGGCACCTCTGCTAACAGTTGTCCCTCTTCAGCTTTTGTCGTATTATATAGCGGTTAAGAGAGGTTGTAATGTAGATCAACCCAGAAATTTAGCTAAATCTGTTACTGTTGAATAAAATGTTATTATTTTATAATAAATGGATGTTGATAAACACGCTAAAAGAGA
>CAYNKH010000007.1:0-40403 GCA_964397745.1 uncultured Bacteroidales bacterium
ACCCCCATTAACATATAAACAAATCAGTATTACTTAAATGCCTAATTCAAAAAATTAAAAATAATTAAATTAAGACAGTCCTAATATTTATTTTCTAAATTTGTAAACAAAGAATTTAAGATTGATATATGAATAATAAAATAAAAATATTGTTAATTGTATTTATCACAATTTTTGGAACTATTAAGGCTCAAGAAGAACAATCAAAGGAAAAATTAAAGTCATTTCAAAAGCTTGAAGTTGGATATATGTTTGGTGGTCAAGCTTATAATGATAATTTCAGTTATAATCCTGGATTTCAGGGACATGGAGTTTTTGGTTTTCACATTAGCAAAAGATTTAATGCTGGATTTGGCGTAGGTTACTATCAACTTACTAAGGAAAGGTTTTTGCCAATTTTTGCCGAAGTTAATGGTTATACCAAAGGAAATGATAAAATTTCTAATCTTATTACTATGCAATTAGGATATGCTCCAGGTTGGTACAATGAACAGATAGGCTATAGCGATTATCATTATAGTGGAGGAATAATTTTTGATGCTGGTTTTGGCTTACAAATTAAAATTAACAATACTGTATCTGCCTATTTTAAATTATCGTATCGACATCAGTTTGCACACATATCATACGAATTGTTTAGAGGCACAACTCATTCAGAGTCATTAAATTACGATTTATTAAATATTGCTTTTGGAATTAAATATTCAAAATAATTTGAGTAGTTATATTTTATGATAAAAACATTACAAAATAAAACTTGCTTTTTGGTACTAATACTAATATTGATAGTATCAAAATCAATATCACAAGACATTGTAATAAACGAAGTTGTATATTCTAACAAAACTTGTTTACAAGATTCTCATGGCGACACCCCCGATTGGATTGAGTTATATAATACATCAAATATTAGTGTAAATTTAGAATCGTATGTACTTTCAGATGGTTCGGAATCTGATGATTACTGGTATTGTCCTGCTTACGTCTTAGCACCGGGCGAGTATAAAATAATTTTTGCTTCAGGTAAAGATATTCGAGGAGGAGACGAATGGCATACCGATTTTAAATTAGGTTTAATGAAAGAACAAGTTTTTCTAATGAATCCACAATTAAGCGTAATTGATTTTATTTCCATACGATGTGTTCCTGCTGATAATAGTTTATCGTGTAAACCTGATGGCAACACTTTAAACCGAAAAATATGTATTCCAACTCCCAATATGAGTAATAATAATGCCCAAGAAGTTGAGATTAACTTTTTGTCTGATACGCTTACTGTAAGTCATGCCAGTGGTTTTTATAATGGGACTATTGGCGTTGAATTAAAAAACACACAGGCTGCAAATCAAATTCATTATACCTTAAATGCCGATGACCCTAATTATAAAGACAATGTTTTTACCGAAACACTTGTTTTAGATGATAGGACTCAATATAAAAACAGATTTGCAAATAAAACTGAAATAAATTTTAAAGTAAGTGATGATATTTTTAAAGCACAAGTATTACGAGCACAAGTTTTTAGTGAAGGATGTCCAGCAAGTAATCCCATAAATCACACTTATTTTATTAGTAATACGGCAACAAATCCTTATGATGTTCATGTGGTTTCAATTATTACTGACAAAGACAATCTTTTTGATGCTGATGAAGGAATATATATATTAGGAAATAACAATAATTATTGGCGAAGAGGCAAAGCTTGGGAGCGAGATGTTTTTATTGAGATTTTTGATAAATCTGGCGATAAAATTATTGACCAAATGGCCGGAATGCGAATACATGGAGGTGGTAATCGCCAATCTAATCAAAAATCATTGCGATTATATTCCCGAAATAAATTTGGTAAAGGATGGTTTAAATATCCTTTATTTGAGGATAAACCCCATATTGACAGTTGTAAACGTCTTTTGCTGAGGAATGTAAAAGATTGGGAAAACACAATGATAATAGATGAATTAAGTCAAAACATTGTGAAACCTATGAATATTGATTATTCGGCTTTTGTTACTTCACTTGTTTTTATTAATGGAGAATACTGGGGAATATATAGTTTGCGCGAACGTCAGGATGAATATTATGTAGCAAATAATTATTTAATTGAAACACCAGAAATAACAATTATAGAGTCATCACCACAAGACATGAATGCGAGCGTAGGCTCAATCAATGATTACAACGAGCTTATCACAAGTTTAGAAATTGCAGATAAAGATTCAGACAGTTTTTATTCAAATATGGATAAACTAATTGATTTAGATGCTTTGATTGATTATTACTGTGCAGAAATATATTTAGCAAATATCGACTTTCCTATTCGTAATATGAGTCTGTGGAAAATTAATAACGACACTGCAAGATGGAGATATTTCTTTTATGATTGTGATGCCTGCATGGATAGGTTTAACTACAATCATTTTAGAGGATACGGCAATAGTTTTGACGATTTTTATAAGTTTGATAATAAGTATAAAACTATTTTGGTCTTGCTCCTTCAAAATAAAAAATTCCAACAAAAGTTTCAGTCTAAGATGTTTTATCACTTAAATTATACTTTTAACCCTGAACGTGTTATTTCCGAAATTGAAAAATTAGAAAAGGTATATACCCCATTAGCAAACGAACATATTTATCGTTGGCATAATCCAAGCGATTATGTTAAGTGGAAACAAAATATTGACAGGCTAAAAGTATTTGCAATGAATCGACCTATTGTCGTAAAAAAATTCATAACGGAATATTTTGGCATTCCTTTCGATATTTTTCCAAATCCAGCTACCAAGAGTTTTAATATCAACATACATAGCGAAACAGAAATTATTAAAGTAGATATTAAAGATTTATACGGCAGAATTGTTTATCAGAATAGCTATGATTATCCTGACAGTGTAATTACAATAAATTCCGACCTACCACAAGGTTTGTATTTTGTAAATATAACTATTCATAATTTGATGTTTACAAAGAAATTGATTATGCTATAATAATGAGATATACACTAATTTACATATTAATATTAATAGTTTTTTTCCAAAACAGCTATTCGCAAGAACTAAGATTAGAAGCTGGGATAGACTACACAATAAAAAAAATCAATATTGGATTAGAAACAGAATTACGTAAACCCTCAATAATTAATAACGACTATTTAGGCTTAATACAAACCGAAATTGGATATGAAATATCAAAACGTTTTGATTTTGAAATAGCCTATAGATTTAAAACAAATATTGAGGAGTTTTATCCCGAAAGTCATGTTGAATACAACAATAAACATCGTTTAACATTTGAAATTGCTTATAACCTTAAAAGGTTTGATAACGATATTAAGCTTAAGGATGCAATTAGGTATCAGACTAACTTTTCTGAAAGCGGAAAAATAAAAAACTATCTAAGAAATGAATTTGAAGTAAATTACAAACTCACAAATGTTTTTAAACCATATATTGCTCCTATCGTATATTACAATATTGATGAAAATCGTTTTTCAGAATTTAGGATAAAACTCGGTAGCGAATTTGAATTTGGCAAAAATAGTATAGATATATTTTATATTATCGAGATAGACATTGCCAGAATTGAACGAACACGGTATATTGTAGGTATTGCTTATGGTTTTTCGTTATAAATAGGAATTCGACATTGTTTTTCAGTTCTCTGTTGTACCAGCGAGCAAGCCTTCATTCAGGAACGAAGGTGCGAGACGGGAAGATTATAAAAAAAACAATAGCAATTATTGAAATTACACTCGAAGAATAAAAGATTTCTCTCCCTTCCTTCGTCGGGGTCGAAATCTGTTGTACGGATAGCACTACATCGCAGCACAACGCAGCAAATATAAATGCGAGCGGTAAGAAATTTGAATGGAATAAATTTCATTGTATAAGTTTTTAAAAACACTCGGGTTACAAATAAATCCGAGCGAGCGGATAACAGATGAAAGAAAAAAATCTGTTATTTGCAAGAATTACATTTTCCCTTTCTGAATATTCTAAAATTCAATTCCTTTTTGTAACTTTACAACAAAATTTAAAACTATGGACGAAATTCTAAAAAAAGCCCAAGTGTGGCTAACAGACATTTTTGATGAGCAAACAAGAAATCAGGTAAAACAAATGATAGAGAATGATAAAGATTTACTAACTGAATCTTTTTATAAGGATCTTGAATTTGGTACTGGTGGGCTTAGAGGTATTATGGGTGCTGGCACTAACAGAATAAACAAATACACTATTGGCATGACAACTCAGGGTTTAAGTAATTATTTATTACAACAATTTCCTGACAAAAAAATAAAATGTGCGATAGCTTATGATTGCCGAAACAACAGCGAATATTTTGCAAGAATTACAGCACAAGTTTTTTCGGCAAACGGTATCAAAGTATATTTGTTTGACGCATTAAGACCGACGCCAGAATTATCATTTGCAATACGACATTTGGGCTGTCAGTCTGGAATCGTTATTACTGCATCTCATAATCCTAAAGAATACAATGGATATAAGGTTTATTGGCAAGATGGCGGACAGATAATTGCTCCACATGATGAAAACATAATTAATGAAGTAAGAAAAATTAAAAATGTTGCAGATGTAAAGTTTGACGAATCATTAAAAAATGTTGAATTAATAGGAGAAAAAGTCGATAATGAATATATTAAAAAGCTTTCTACAATTAGTTTAAATCCCGAAATTATAAAAAAATCTGATTTAAAGATAGTCTTCACTCCTATTCATGGTTCTACAGTTGATATCTTACCAAAAGCATTAAGAAAAGTTGGGTTTCATGATATAAATATTGTAGAAGAACAAGCTATTCCTGACGGCAATTTCCCAACAGTTATTTCGCCAAATCCAGAAGATCCAGCAGCTCTTAAAATGGCTGTTGATAAAGCAAAAGAAATTAAGGCTGATATCGTTATGGGAACTGATCCCGATGGCGACAGACTTGGAATTGTGGTTCGTCAGAAAAATGGTGAATATTTACTTCTTAATGGAAATCAAACTGCATCAATTTTAATATATTATTTATTAGAAGAATGGAAAAATAAAGGATTATTAAAAGGTAAAGAATATATTGTAAAAACCATTGTAACAACCGAGTTGCTTACCGTAATTGCAGATCATTATGAGGTAAAAACTTATGATGTTTTAACTGGATTTAAGTATATCGCCGATATTATTGAAAAGAATTACGGAAAAACAACATTTATTGGTGGTGGAGAAGAAAGTTATGGTTTTTTAGCGGGAGAATTTGTTAGAGATAAAGATGCAGTTATGTCGTGTATGCTCGTTGCAGAAGTTGCTGCGTGGGCAAAAACACAAGGAAAAACACTTGATGAATTGCTTGTCGATATTTATGTCAAATTCGGTTATTATCTCGAAGGATTAAAATCGCTTACCAAAAAAGGCAAAAGTGGACTTGAAGAAATTCAAGCAATGATGGAAAAATTTAGAGATAAAACCCCAAACTCAATCAACGGTGTTACAATTGCTTTGGTACACGATTTCTTAAAAGGAAATACAATTGACAAAATCAGTGCTTTGCGTTATGAAATTATGTTGCCAAAATCTAATGTTCTTCAATTTGATTTGGTAGATGGAACAAAAATTACTGTTCGCCCCTCTGGAACTGAACCGAAAATCAAATTTTATGTGTCGGTACATGATAAACTTGAGAATAAAAACGATTATCAATCAAAAACTAAAGAATTACAGAATAAAATCGATGCAATAATCGATGAATTAATAAAATACTAAAAAAATAAATATTTATGAAATCATACAGAAAAATACTTTGGTATGAAACCCCAACCAGAAGAAGACTAATCAACATCACTCCTACTGTTATTGAATGTCTTAACGAAAGTGGAATAAAAGAAGGACTTTGTCTTGTAAATGCAATGCACATTACATCAAGTGTGTTTATTAACGATGATGAACCTGGATTGCATCAGGATTTTGAAGAATGGTTAGAGGGGCTTGCACCAGAAAAACCTCACGATAGATATAGGCATAATACTTTTGAAGATAATGGCGATGCTCATTTAAAAAGAACTATTATGGGACGTGAAGTTGTGATTGCAATTACAGATGGCAAACTCGATTTTGGACCTTGGGAACAAATCTTTTATGGCGAATTTGATGGCAAACGAAAGAAAAA
Source organism: uncultured Bacteroidales bacterium (assembly GCA_964397745.1). GTDB lineage: Bacteria > Bacteroidota > Bacteroidia > Bacteroidales > ML635J-15 > Bact-19. The sequence continues at coordinate 6,163 of CAYNKH010000007.1, forward strand.
AGTATTAGTTAAGATTATTGGCGAATAAGTCTAAGTAATATTCTAAGAGATTGTCAATCCCTTAGTAGATTGGGTACAATGTTTTTGAAGAAATATAATCCAAAATACTTGATTTTATTATTTTGCACAAATTAAAACTATGGAAAGCAATAAAGACATTACACGTGAAAACATCATAAACTCCGCAAGTATTGCATTTAGCAAGTTTGGATATAAAAAGACAAGTCTTGATGATATTGCAGCTCTAACAAACGTTAGTAAAACTGGACTATATTATTATTTTAAAAATAAAGAAGAGGTCTTTAACGAAGTAATAAAAAAAGAAGCTAAACGCATGCAAGAAGAGCTAATTGATGCAATTAGTAAAGAAACAGAACCAATCGATAAAATAATTGCTTTTATAAATGAAAGAATGGATTTTATTGCAGAAATTAGTAATTACTATTCTGCCATGAAATGCGATTTTATGGAGCAATTAGATACTATTAATAAAAACCGTACAGAGTTTTATAAGATAGAGTTTCAAGTTCTAACTAAAATTTTAGAAGAGGGGAATTTTTCTAAAGATTTCTCCATAGAGGATGTTCATGAAACTGCGAAAACAATTTTGATTATTCTCATCAGCCTCGAAATTCCATTATTTGGCACTATAAATACTCAAAACTATCATAATACATTAGATAGACTGATAGACATCTGCCTTTATGGCATAACTCCAAGATAAAATGACAAAAACCAAGCTCTCATTATCAATTTTATTAGTACTTATTTGCTTTTTTGCTTTTTCACAAACAACTGATGACTTGTTTTTAGATGGATGTAATTATGTTGCTCAAGGAAATTACAAAAAAGCAGTAAAATGTTTCAACAAAATTATTGAGAAAGACTCTTCGTATGATTATGCTTATATTAATCGAGCAAGTTGTTATGCATTATTGGGAAAATATAAAAAAGCAATCCCAGACTTAAATTACATTATCAACATTGACCCCGAAAGCCAACATGCTTATGAAACAAGAGGTTTTGCTCTTTACGAAATAAAAAAATATAAATTAGCGATTAAAGACTTTAACAAGATAATAGAAATCTCTCCTAAAAGCAGTTATGCTTACTTTCAAAGAGGATTATCTCTCCAAAAACTAAAAAAGCATACCGCAGCAATCGAAGATTTTAGTAAAGCAATAGAGTTTGAACCTACAGATTCTGAGATTTATTATTATCGTGGCTTATCGTATTTTAAAATTAAAAACTATCAAGCAGCTTGTTTAGATTTGGAAAAGGCAAAAGAAATGGGCTATTCAAAAAACAATAGACGAATGATGAAATATTGTAAGGATAATTAGTAAGTGCAATAAGTTCAGAACTCCTAATCTACTCTTGATTATCAGCTACTTTCGCCTTTTTTGTCGAACTCAGTTAAGTCCTAGTTTTCACAGAAAAAAGTTTTAATTATGCAAATGACTTTATAAATGTTTAAAAAAATGATGCTAAAGCAAATGGAAGAAACAAAAGTTTTCACAGTTGGCTTTAGCCAACTGGAATAGATAATTTTAGAATTAATAAATTATTTACTTTTGCCTTGTTTATTTGGGGGGCTAAAACACTGACGTTTACATTACCTATTCTTTCGACACCATAATCTGTAAAAGCAAATCATCAGTTTGAGTCATACCTTTCGACCCCACTTCGCCTAAATTTCGTATTGTTTTTTCTACATCATCTTCAATAATTCCATCATTCGACGAAATTACCACTCCTTCGATAGCAAGCAATGCTGATTGAATTGCAGCACCAACCCCTGTACTAACTTTTAGTGCACATCCTTCTTTTGCTCCATCGCAAATCATTCCAGTTATGTTACCAATCATGTTCTTAATCGTGTAAATCATTTCTTTTTCTCCGCCCCCCATTAGATAAGAAACGCCACAACCTGCACCCGTGGCAGCGACAACGCATCCGCAAAGAGCCGACAAACGACCTAAATATTGTTTAACATGAATTGCTATTAAGTGCGATAAAGCAAGTGCTCGTGCAATTTGTTCATCATCTGATTTTAATTTTAGCGCAACAGAATATACAGGCAAAGTAGCTGTTAAACCCTGGTTTCCACTTCCCGAATTACTCATAACTGGTAAAACCGAACCCGACATTCGAGCATCGCACGCAGCAGCGGTAAGCGACATGGCACTATTCATAATATCATCAGATAATATACCCTTATCAACAAGTTCCTTAAGCTTTTTACCAACCATCAGACCATAGTCTTTTGACAAGCCCTCTTGAGCGATGGCGTAATTGTACTCAACGGTTTTGTGAATAAATTTAATTTGGCTATACGGAACGGTAGTTGCAAAGCTAAAAATACTGTTAACCGAAAGCGGAATAACCACCTTGCTGGCACTTCCAGTATTCTCATTCTCACCAACTTTTATTTCAGAACCAGACTCTATAACTTCATTATTAAGTTCAATTTGCGAAATATTCGAGTGCTTTGTTGTAATAATCGCTTTCGAGGTATTACCGTTAGCTCCATAGCAAATTGCCTCAATATAAAGTTTTTCAGAATCTTTCTTTACGCCAATACTCACTTTCCCTTCTTTAACAAATGCCTTTGCCTTATCAACCGCCTCATTATCAACGCCTTTTAAAACCTCAAGACAATCGGTTGATTTTCCATAAACTGCACCCAAGGCTGCGGCAATAGGCAGACCCGTGGTACTGGTACCGGGAATACCAACTCCCATACCATTTTTAAATATATTGGGGCTTAACAAAAGTTCAACCTGCTGTGGCTCTTCGCATAACACTTCGCAAGCCTTAGCTACTGCTAATGCAACAGCAATTGGCTCGGTACAACCAAGAGCTGGAACAACCTCAGCCTTTAATAAATCAATGTAAGCCTGTATATTTTGCATTCGTTAAATTGTTTAAAAAATTTTTACAAAAGTATTAAGTTCTGTATAATAACAAATGCTAAATGTCAGTTTTTATACAATATAGCTGTCAAACAGATTTAGGCACTTGCGTAAACATTAATGTTACCAATAATATTTATCGTATTAAGCGTGTATGCATATAGAATCAAGCACTATCTAAACAGGTAGAATTGATAAAGGAGTTTACGGGAGCAAAAAAACACCCATTATATTTTTTATTTAAAATTACCATCGTATATTTACAAATAATATTTATTGATTTTGCTATATAATATAAAGGTTTCAGGTTAATATATTTTAGCTAGTAAAAACCAGATTTTTAGTATTAATGTTAAATTATGCAAAAATTATGTAATGAAACACAATCTAGTTTTTCTCTTTTTATTTATCATCCCTTTTTTTGCAAGTGCTCAAAAGTCATCGTATATAAAAAATCGTATAAGCTTTGATATTTCTTATATGCGTGTGAATTATCACATGATTCCACAATACCAAGAAAAGAAAAATGGAGTTTCGTTATCTGCAAACTATGGCTTAACCAAATTTATGGAATCGGGATTGTATTATTACAGATATAATTTGCATTTCTCTTCATATAATTTCACAGGCTTGCAAAATAAGTTTCATATATTTCCATTTTTTATTGAGTCAAATAATCGGTACTTTAGATTAGATGCTTATATTTTCAATCAGGCAGGATTGATTATCCATAACTATTCAGATAATCAGTTATCAAATAATTATTATTGTAATTGTAATATTGGTATTGGCACATCATTTTATCTATTTAAACATATAGGTGTAAATTTTGAATATAAGTGGGATTTTATTCTATCTAAACACGTTGAGAATCCTAACTTTCAAAGTGGTTTTAACTTAGGATTAAGTTTAAAGTATTAATTTTATGAAAAAAGTATTATTAATCTGTATTCCGATATTCTTTATTATCTCATCCTGCCGTAAAATTGTGCAAGATGAGTTTAATAATTTTGACAACAAAATAACAGTAAACTCAATCTTGATTGAAAATGAGTTTGCCCAACTACATGTATCTTTAACCGACGAGCTTAACGAATTTCAATTGAAGAACATTAGAAATGCTGGAATTGAAATGTATAATCAAGATTCAATGTTAATAAGTTTTATTTATACTGAAAAAGGGATTTATGAATCTGAATATATTGTTAAAGAAAATGATTTTTTTAAATTAAAAGTATTTACTGATAATGATTGCGTTACTGCGGAATGTGTAATTCCTAAAAGAACAGATTTTTCAGATTTCTACGTAACTGAAAATGCTTGGGTTGATGACGAAGGAAGACTTCAACCAGAAGTTCATTTTACAATTCCAAATAATAAATTAGAGCAACAATATTTTGAAGCATATCTAATAGTCTATAATAAAAATGCTGATTTTATTGAGGAGGAATATCCAATTTTATATTTTGATAATATTGAAGAAAATGACGAAACAATCCTAAAAAGTGCGAAAATTCAAATGATGTCGTATTCTTATCCTCCGGAGAAATACAAATATCAGTTAATTTTAAAATCTGTTAATCAAAATTATTACAAATATGTTAAAAGCTTAGATGATTATAATTTAAGTCGTTACCCCGACTTTTCCAATTCTGCAATTGTTCCACTAAATTTATATACGAATATCGAAAATGGATACGGAATATTTTGTGGTTATTCTCAAACTATTAGTGATACAATAGAACCAATTTACTAGTTTATGAAAAAATGGATTTTCTTCATATTTATTGTTTTTTCTGTGCTGGTTGCTAAGGCACAAATTACAGTATCTGGTTTTGTTTACGATGCAGAAACAATGGAAACTATTATTGGGGCAAATATTATTGACTCAATTAAATCTAACGGAACAACTACCAATACTCAGGCTTATTATGTTATACGGACAAGTTCACCAGAAATTAAAGTTTCGTTTATTGGTTATCAATCCCAAACAATTTTATTAAACCAAACTAAAGATACTACTGTAAATATTTATTTAAAACCTTCATCTTTCCAATTAGAGGAGGTTACAATTCATGCCAAACCAAATAATTCGATAAATGTATCAAACTTAGAAATTAAAGAAATTATACAGCTACCAAGCTTAGGAGGTCAGACCGATATTGTTAAATCTGCTCAAGTTTTACCTGGCATTCAATCACAAAGCGAAGCTTCAAGTTTGTTAATTGTTCGTGGAGGAGATCCTGGACAAAACATGTTTCTCTTAGATAACACTTCTTTAATTTATGTAAATCATTTAGGTGGTTTTATGTCGGTTTTTAATCCAGATATTATTAACGATATTACTTTGTATAAAGCTGGGTTCCCTGCAAGATACGGTGGGAAACTTTCATCAATAATTGATATAACACAGCGTTCTGGCAATTCAAACGAGTTTAAAGGAAGTTTTGGGATTGGAATTACTGATGTAAATTTAAGTCTTGAGGGTAAATTTTCGAATAAGTTTACATATATCCTTACTGGAAGAAAAACTCTTTTTGATGTTTTATTGCTTGCAGCTAGTGGCTTATCTGACGGAGGTAATTATTTTATGACTTATGGTTTTCACGATGTAAATTTCAAATCAGTTTGGAGAGCTAATGCACGTAATACTTTTGCTGTAAATATTTTTCAGGGAGATGATTACTTAAACATTTGGAACAAAAAAGATAAACATGATCAAGATAAAACTAAAATCAGAGCAAAAAATATTTGGGGAAACTTAATGAGTGCAGCATCATGGAACTGTATAGTAAATCCCAAAATATTCAGTAAAACAAATCTATCATATTCAAAATATCGAGTAAGAGACATCCAGTCTTTTTCTAATACTTCGGTTCAAGGCTTCAATAATAATTTCACATCTAAAGTACAGGATTTGTCTTTAAATTCTGTTTGGTCAGTAAGTGCTTTTAAAGATTGGATGCTGACTGGAGGTTTACATTTAAGTTACTTTAAAAACACACCGTACGACTATAAAATTTCTGGTGAAAACAACTCCCATAAAGTTCTATTCGAAGAAATTATCAATTCCTCATTTTCATTATCAAACAAGCTTAATTTATTCAAATTTATTGATGCGGAAATAGGAACAAGACTAGGTAAATATTTTTTATCAGATGCTTCAGAATTTTTTGTTGAGCCACGATTAGATTTTAGCTTTAATCTTAACAAATTAGGTTCAGTAAATCTAAATTACATGCATGTAAATCAAGCATCTCATTTGTTGGTTTCCAGTGGCAATATTTATGCAAACGAAATATGGATACCATCAAGCAAAGATGTTCCAATTTCAAGTTCTCTACAAACATCATTATCTTGGACAAAAACATTTCATAAAAATATGTTTAACATAAGTCTTGGAGCCTATCACAAAGAATTATCAAATTTAATAGCATCAGAAAAGAGTGTTTACAATTTGTCTGAACTGGAAAATTGGAAACAATCAATTGAAACAGGTGGCACGGGAGAGGTTATTGGCTTAGAATTTATAATTAAAAAGAATTATGGCGATTGGACAGGCTTAATATCGTACCATTTTAGCAAATCAACTCGTAAGTTCGACAATATAAATAGTGGTAAAGAGTATTTATACGAATATAATCGACCACATGATTTAACAATATTTATAAACAGAAAAATAACTGACAAACTTAGTTTTAGCCTTGTTTGGAACTATCAAACAGGTTTGCCTTATACTCCAGTTTTAGGCAGGCAAAACATTATAGATCCTCAGACAAATGAATACTACGAAGCTTTTATTTATGGTGAAAGAAATTCAACTACAATGAGAGATTATCATCGTTTAGATATTGGATTGAAATATGAAACATTATCGAAAAAACGAAAATTAAAAACAGTATGGACATTTTCAATATACAATGCTTATAATCGTCAAAATCCCAATTACTATTATTATAATAATAATTCTACACCCGAAATTCATCGTCCAGAAAATGGATTTGTGAAATTAGATTTGTATCAAATGAGTGTATTCCCAATTTTACCATCAGTATCGTATAAAGTGTATTTTGGAAAAAGCGATATCAATGCAAAAGAATATTGGTTAAGACGATGGCTCAACTTTGAAAATTAAAGTTTGTAAATCAAAAAACAGCAAGATTGGATTGTATTTACGACATAAAACACTAATTGTTTATTGTCTGTATTTTTGCTATCTTTGTAAGTATAAAGGTAGCCTTGTACACCTACTTGGTAATGTATGATTTTTATTTATTACGCAACCAAGACCTGTAATATCAACAAAACACACAAGATGTCTTTTATTATTTTAATTAATTGCTCGAATAAATAATAGTTACAAAAAAATAATTTAATATGAAAAAAAAGTTTGTTAATGCGAAATTTTATCGCAACGATGCAGCAACCGAAATGATGGTTGAAAACGGCAAAATCACACAGGTTGGAACTAATTTGCCCAAATGTGAAAATGAAATTGACCTCAACGGGAAGCTTGTGATGCCTCCATACGTAGATCCTCATTTACATCTGGACTATGTTTATACATTATCTGAACTTGGACAAGATGGAGCTGGTTCAGGCACCCTGTTTGAAGCTATTGAATTATGGCCAAAATTCAAAGAAACCTTAACTATAGAAAGTGTAAAAAGACTTGCCCTTAAGGGAATTAAAGATGAAGTTTCACAAGGAGTACAACACATCCGTACACATATAGATGTTACAGATCCAAGCTTTACGGCATTAAAAGCTATGTTGGAAATGAAAAAAGAACTAAAAAATATCGTTGATATTCAAATCGTAGCCTTTCCGCAACAAGGAATGTACACATATAAAGGTGGACGTGATTTAGTTGAAGAAGCTCTTAAAATGGGAGCTGATGTTGTGGGAGGAATTCCACATTATGAACCTGCTAGAGAATTTGGAGAACAATCCGTTCATGATATAGTTAAGCTTGCTTTAAAATACGATAAATTGATAGATGTTCACTGCGATGAAACAGATGATACACATTCACGCTTTGTCGAGTTACTAAATGCACTTGTACTTATGGAAGACTACGGCAAAAGAACTACTGCAAGTCATACCTGCTCCTTTGGCTCAGCAGATAATTCCTATGCCTACAGAATGTTAGACTTATTTAAAAAGAGCAAGCTGAACTTTATTTCTTGTCCAACCGAAAATGCTTATCTTCAAGGTCGTCAGGACACGTATCCTAAACGTCGTGGATTAACCAGAGTGAAAGAATTCATAGAATCAGGTATAAATGTTGCTTTCGCACAAGATTCAATAAACGACCCTTGGTATCCAATGGGAAATGGCAATATGATGAATATTCTTGACAATGGAATTCACTTAGCTCAAATTATGTCGCCAGAAGAAATAAAAACAAATTTTGATTTAATCACATATAATGGAGCACGTTGTTTAAATATTCAAGACAAATATAGTTTAGCAGCAGGCAATCCGGCCAACTTTATTGTTCTTAATGAATCTTCCGTTTATGAAGCGATTCGTAAAAGAGTAGATGTATTGGCATCTGTACGCAACGGGGAGTTCTTGTTTCGCCGCAGTGAACCTCAGTATGAAATCCCACTAGACTTGTAAATGTACAGTTAGAGATTGTAATTTCAACAAAAACAGGCTGTTATCAACCACGATAACGGTCTTTTTTTTGCATAAATTCAGAATTTCAAATTTATACCAATATAATATTCAATAGGGCTTTTTGAAATTAAATTGGTATTATTCGTAAATCATCAATCCCCAAGTTTAAAGATCAGCCATAAATTTGTTGTCAGATAAAATATATTAGAATTTTGTCTTTATATCGCCGACAAAAACATTGAGTCCCATTATTGTAAGCAAATTGGAGGCAGTGTAACTAGCAATAGACAAACAAACAATAACTATCCTTAAATCAGGCTTTTAGGAAACCCAAACATCTTATTTCAAGATTAATCTAAAGTTTTTTTTGCAAATATGGAAATTATTATACCTGGAATAGCCAAAGCAATTGCAAAATACGACAAACTCATGGCAGAATAAGTACCAAGTAATAGCCCTGCAATAGACGCTGTTATCATAATAGATAAATTAAATGTAGAAGATTGTACCGATGTGGCGACGTCTTTTGCAGTTTCAACTTGTTTACTTACCGCTGCTTGCAATAAGGTAACCAATGGTCCAAACGAAAGCCCCCACAAAAAGAAAGCAAAATGAGCTATTCCTACAATTCCACCAAATAGAAGAAAAATAATCATAGATATAATCAACAATCCAAACATTGCTACTGTAAGCAGCCTCAGATGTTTATCGGTATATTTTATTGCCAGTAATACAGAAATCAAAGAACCTGCTCCAAAAAGCAATAAAGCACCTTCGATTCCCCCAACGAGTTGAATTTCATCCACTAGGCTTGTGATATATACATATACACCATAATGTGCACTAACCCCAAGTAGAGTAAGCAAAAGAACAATCAAAACTTCTGGAATTTTTAAGAGAGCAAATGGTGAGGAACTTTTAGTAAGCTTCTCTCCTGGTGTGGAGGGCAATGCAAAAACACCTATCAATGCGATAATTAGAATAATTACTCCAAGTACAATAAATGCAATTCGCCAGCCAAAATCGTTCCCAATAAAGGTCATTAGTGGCATACCTAGACTAATCCCTAAAGTGTTTCCTGCCATTATTACCGCAATAGCTTTTCCGTGATTTGCCTCATCCACCAAACGCATTCCGTATGCTGCAATCATTGGCCACATAACTCCAGCACAAATTCCACCTACAATCCTAAGGAAAATGATGGTTGTATAATTATCCAAAAGTCCTGCAATAATATTAGAAACAGCAAATCCTGCAAGCAAAATCAATAACAAAACCTTGCGATTGAACCGCATGGTTATTGAAATAAGTGGAATCGCAAAAATAGCAGAAGCAATGGCGTAGTATCCCACCAGATTACCTCCTTGAACCTCATTAATATTTAAATCTGCCATCATTTGTGGGAGAATACCCGAAGGCATTAACTCAGAAAGTATCCCTACAAAAGTTACAGACGACATTAATATCATAATAAACCAAGGAAAAATATTTTTTTCTCTGATAGTAGTATTTTGCTCGCTCATATTGTTCGTTTTTTTATCCATTTAAAATTTAGGAATTGTTGCTCACAAATTTAGCAATAATTTGAAAAGTCTGGCCAACACATCCTGATTCTTTTGAACATATATTAATTATCAGCATTACGAACTTATGTAAGCTTTGGTTTCCTATATTAATTAGGATATTACCTTTGATATTTTCAAAATGTCTTATTCCTAATTCATCTCACAATTTGATTATGTCTAATTATTAAAAAATAGATGTTTTATAGTATGTTTGGTGACCGGCAATAAAGCCAAATTTGCTCTAAAACATTTGAGTTAAGTGCGCTAACATACTAACAGTCAATTGTTTTGTTTTTTTACCAATGCATTTAGCTTGCTAAAATTATGGGATTTAATACTATATTAACAAAGCTATTGGAGATTTTTATCTACACCAATTTGGTAAATTGACAATATTTTCTTATATTTGTAATGCTAGTATGCACAATAGCTTTCAATCATTATATAAAAAGTATTTTGAAGGTTTTTGCACGACACAAATAAGGTATTATTAGAAATTATTATATCATTAATCTTAAAAAAAGTAATTATGCCATTAATAACTAAAAAAGAAATAACTGAATTACACGATGTAAATCACGAAAATTGTATTTCAATTTTTATTCCGACTCACAGAGCAGGAAAAAAGGTTTTGCAACAAGAAGACACACTTGCTTTAAAAAACCAATTAAAAGAGGTTAAAAGCAAGTTGGCTAACAAAGGTATTCATGCCGATGTTGTTAATAAAATGACGGCTCCTGTTCAGCAACTAATTGATGATACTTCGTTTTGGCGTGAGCAATCTGATGGACTTGCAATTTTTATAGCCGATGCTTATGTGAAAATTTATACTCTTCCCGTATATTTCAAGGAATTTAACTATATATCAAATTCGTTCTATTTAAAACCATTGATGCCAATGTTTGTTGGAGATGGGGACTTTTATCTATTAATGCTTGAAAGAAGTAATGTGAAACTTTACGAATGCACCAAGCATAGTTTCACTGAAATCAGTATTGATGACCTTATACCAGAAACTAAGCAAGATCGCGTAGGCTTTGATCATGAGCAAAAAAACCTGCAATTCAGAACAGGACAAACTGGATACGGACAGGTTATGTATCATGGTCAGGAAGCAGCTACAGGAAAAAGAAAAAACGAAATAAAGAAATATTTAAGAGCTATAAATGACGGACTTGCTCCGCTTTTTAGAGAAGAGAATATACCAATGCTAATTGCTGCCCAAAGACCTCTTTTTGATATCTATAAGGAAGTAAATACCTACCCAAATTTAATGGACGATAATTTGAATGTTGATTTTAGCGAGATTGACATTTTTGACGCTCATGAATTAGCTTGGGATTTGATTGCTAAGGTATTTGACCAGAAAAGAAAGGATAAAATAGCTCTTTTCCTTGATGAGCAAGGTACGGGCAAAACAGCTATCGGAATAGATAAAATTATACCAGCGGCTTTTAATGGAAAAATTGATACCTTATTTTGTGAAAACAAGTCAGATATTTTTGGTAAGTATAAAGAAGAAAGTAGTTCTATAACTGTTACTCAAAGTGAGGAAAGTGACGATACAATATCATTGATGAACGTTGCTGCGATAACAACATTTTTAAAAGGTGGAGACGTTTATTTATTGGATAAAGAAGAAATGCCAAATCCAAATTCAAGAATCAATGCTTTATACAGATATTAAAATGGAAAGGGAGTTTAAACTCCCTTTTTATTTTATCTTTAATCTCGTAAAAACATACAACTAATACTTGCTTTTGGTAATTGTCTCTTACAAAAATGAAAAAGAAACTATCATCGTGACTGACAACTGTCAAACTCGAACCTGACAGCCATTACACAAACATGCGAAATACACCAAATGGATATATTTTAGATACTGAAAAGAATGCCTCCAGTTAGCTATATATCTAAATTTAAGATGTTATCTTTTCTGTAATTGCCTGCGAAGTTTTTCTTCCACGCTTCTTAACAGTTCCATCCAATTGTCTCCTGAATCTGAAGCATAAGCATCACTGCCAGGGATACCAATTCTAATGCCAACGTTTTTAGCATCTGTTGATTTTTCAGTTTTATCAGTAAAGTAAACATCTACAAAATTGATCTCATCAACATGTCTTTTTAATCTACCGATTGCATCTCTTACCCCCTTCTGCACATAATCGCTGATATCTATTTCACCTGCCTGTACGTTTAATTTTATGCCTTCAAAATTTTCTGTGTAGTTCATATTTTTATTTTTTAGATTTCGTTACAAAGATAGGTCTTTTTTCTAAGCAATGGGTAACAAACATAACTGTATTTTTCCCTATTTTGAATCTTAAAAAATCACATCTCTATCTAGTAATTTAATTAAATTCTTTTGCTGTTGCAGATTTGTATTCCGTGGCATATCCCACATTACACAATATATTTATAGATATTATCTTCTTTCATAATTTCAGCGTTCTGAACTTACAAATTATACCGAACTCAGTTTATTAGAAAAGCACAAACGAACCAAAGTTATTGACATTCTTTATTGCTCCTGAACGCCACGGCAAAAAGCCTGAACCATATAATTGATTAGTTTTCCAATCAGCACATTTTCCATTCCATCGCTTCTTTTATAAACTGCTTCGCTAATGTGCAAATAGCAGACCTGCCGTGCTTTACCGCAGTTATACAGATAGTTGAGTGATTCGTCAGATGTAATTCCAACTGAACTCCAGGCACTGCTGAGCAAGTTTTCAAGGCTGTCAACATCCAACTCCACTCCGAATTTGTCCGTTTTCACAAAATCAATAGCTTGTCGCTTTGCTTGTTCCCAGCTTACTTTTCTTCTTAAAAAGATATCCTCAAAAAAGATAGGTAAAAAGTCAGGGTTTTTAATTAGTTCATCAAGAATCTGCTCATTATTATAGGCCTGGTGCAGACCCAACAGTGCATATTTTTTCAAATAACCAGCATCATAAGCATATCTAAACCCATTTCCGCTATGTCGTCCTTCGGTGGGACGAAAATCAGCATGTGCATCTAAATTTATTGCATTTACTGATTCATTGCATGCTAAATAACAGCCTTTTAAAATGGGGAAAGCATTGTTATGTCCTCCACCTATAATAATTGGAATTTTTCCTGCTTCAACAATTTGTTGAATAACAGGAAACACCATATTATCAAGTTTTTCAGTTAATTCACGTAGAGTTTCAATCTCGGCGTTCTGGCTCTCTTCCATTAACTCTCCAGTACGAATTTTACCTAACAGCAGAAACTGATCCCCATTAAAAATTCTTGAATTATGAATGTTTACAAGGCTTTTTATAAACGAACTAAATGCCGAGGCTGCTCCAGCTATTCCATGATTTGCACGAATACCAATATCTTCGGCAATCCCCAAAATCACAAATTTTCCACGAAAGTCGCTCAAGTCTCCATCAGACGAAACCTGCAATGTCTGACCAAACTTTTCTTCTCCCTCCCTATAATCGATTATTGAAGTGATGTATTCTTTTTTGTAAAATTTAATGAATGAACGCATAGTTTTAATTTTAGTTTTTATAAAAACAAAGATAGGTTTTTTTTTGAACTTAAGCCTTCCAGTACTGGAGCTTGTGCCCATTTGTAATCCGTGCCATATTGAACATTACGGCAAATGCTTACATATATTAATAACCTGTCTATAATGCGGCGTTTAGCAGGAACTTTGAAAATACGCAAACCCGATTAAAAAAAAATACCTATATTTACAACAGAAAATTTACAATTAACAATTTGAAAAATGGACATAATAATTCACAAAGCAGAAACAAGAGGACACGCAAATCACGGCTGGTTAAACTCACATCATACATTTAGCTTCGCAAATTATCACAACCCTGAAAGAATGAATTTTGGTGTGCTACGTGTTTTGAATGACGACAGAGTGCAAGCAGGAATGGGTTTTGGCACTCACCCGCACGAGAATATGGAAATCGTATCAATTCCATTAGAGGGCGATTTAGAGCATAAAGACAGCATGGGAAACACAACTGTAATTAGACATGGTGAAGTTCAAGTGATGAGTGCTGGTACAGGTATTACACATTCGGAATACAATAAAAATAAAGACAAAGAGGTGAAGTTTCTCCAGATTTGGATATTCCCGAATAAAATAAACGTAACACCACGATACGACCAAGTTTCACTTAAAGAAATTGAAAAAGACAATAAATTCTTCCAAGTTCTTTCTCCTAACAAAGAAGAGCAAGGCGTTTGGATTTATCAAGATGCTTGGTTTCATATCGGGTATTTTACAAAAGGAAACTCAGATGAATACAAAATCAAAAAAGAAGCAAATGGCGTATATGCTTTTATTTTTGATGGCGAAGTAGAAATTAATAATAAAAAACTATCCAAAAGAGATGGAATGGGTATTTGGAATACAGACAGCATAAATGTAAAAGCGACAGAAAATGCTCGTGTACTTTTAATGGAAGTACCAATGACAAGGTAGCAAATCATATTCTCTCAATGTAAAATAAACATAAAATGGAGATAAAAATAAGAGAAGATGAAACAAAAGGTTTTGCAATTGCCACAGTAAATGGGGAAATAGCAGGAAAAATGACCTATACTATACCTTCTGCAGATTTTATTATTATTGATCATACAGAAGTAGAGCCAAGTTTTAAAGGCAAAGGAGTTGGTAAACAATTGCTATATAAACTGGTAGAAATGGCACGAGAAAAAAACATTAAAATAATACCATTATGCCCATTTGCTAATGTAATGTTTCAGAAACTAACAGACATTCAAGAAGTATTAAAAAAGCAATGAATTTACATGCTGTGTTTTGTGATTATATTGGTATTATTATCAATAATGGGCGAAATGTTTTTTTAGATTGTGATTTAACTGTACTAAATCTTATACACTTTAGCATCTTTAAAAAAAAATCCAAAATTTATTAACTTTCCCAAAAACAAGTTTTCGAGAAAGTTAATAATAAAGTTGCATTCGCTGTTTGAATGTAGTTTTTTTTTGTTTTTTAGGTTTTATCCAAGATAATAAAAACTTTTTGTTAATTATGCCGTTATAAGAATAAAACACTACGTACTATGGGAACTAAAACCACGAAAAAGAAAATAGACTGGACTAAACTAGCGAATCAAAATCCTGAAATTACAATTGATGATTTTAAAGATATGGTTAAAGAAGCTGAAAATGGTCCTTTTTATTCTTTGACTGAATTTAAACAAAAAATGAAATTATGGCGGAAAGAAAACCTCAAGGGCATAAAATAAAAATAGTTGTTTTTGCTGAGTACTTTTATTTTTTATTGGCAATAGTATTAACTCATGGTCTGACTAAGTTTAACTGCTGTATGTAAAAATTAGCCAAATAAGTAATATTAAAAAACTCACTAGCTATTCGTTTTCTTATTGTATCCGTATTGGCAACTATCGAATAGGTGTATTTATTTTGAATAATATTGTCGAATTTGCTCGTGTACTGCACCGTAAAGATATTTACAAAGCTTTTCCGTAATAAATTTACAGCTCTGGTCTCCAGGGCTATTTTTTTATTTTTCTTTAACAGACAAACGGCTACATTTTCTTGTATATAAGGATTCCAGTCAGAATGCAATTTATTATTGATATCAATTATAAGGTTCTTACAATAAATATTGTGATCCTTTAAATTCTTTATTCGATTTACTTTAATTCTTAAGCTTTCTAATTCCTGTGTACAAGGATTACGAACGTAATAACTAACATACCAGATTTTACCTTTTGTTAATTTCGCCGAATAATAATTGTGTTGGAATTTTTGGGTTTGCTCTAATTTTTGCATTTTTTTTTACAGTTTTACTGCAAAAAACTATTATCCCGTTACTGTCCCGAAATATTTAACAAAACCTCTGAAAGCAATGTTATCAAAGGTTTTGAGGTATATTTGGCGTAGAGACAGGGATTCGAACCCTGGGTCCGCATAAGCGAACAACGGTTTTCGAGACCGCCCCATTCGACCACTCTGGCATCACTCCTACTTTTTATAGAATTCAAATTTAAGGTATTTTTGATAAAACTAATCCATTATTTCAAATACTTTTAAAAGAAAAAAAGAGATGCAAAGACAATAAGCTTGTTGTTGTGGACTAAGAATACTAAGGAATCCGCCAACTGGCGAGTGTCTCGAAATCTCCGATAAACAACTTACATTTAATAACTTACAGTTAGTAGTCAATATTTTTATTAAACTATCTACACTATGGCACGATGATTGAAAAACGAAGTGCAAATTAAAACTAAATTTTATTATGAAGAAAAACCATTTACTTAAATTCAGCATCATCTTGTTTGCGATGATGCTGAGTGCAGGAACAATTTCTGCACAGTTGAACTTAGCACCAAAGGTATTAGACATTACCAGAAATCATGAATTTGTTATTGTTACCAAGGAAAACCCTAAATTCGAAAAACCTGAACGAGTCGTAAACACAGATTTTAAGGTTGGCGAAGATGCCTTTGATCCCTACAAACTGAATACTTATACAACATGGCGGTTCGAAGGTGCAGATGTAATAAATCAAGATGGTACGATAACTCATTATGTGGCTGTAATAAATACTGAAACGGGAATGTATTATCATCGTTCGGGTACTATGAAAACAAGCGAAGAATATGAAAAAGCTGTTGCAAGAGGTGAAGATAGAGCGTGGAAAGATTTCTGGAAAGCTATGGAGTTTTATTTCCAACCAGAAGTCAGAGAATGGCCATACATTTGGTTACGAATTCCTAATAAAGACAAAAAAAGTCTTGTAGTAACACCTATGTCATGGGATACCAGAGATTTTAAACTTGTACTCGTTAAATAATTAAAAAAAGACTATAATGAAAACTATAAAATATATTTCGATATTTATTGTCTGTGCATTATTTGCAGGACAGCTCTTTGCTCAGGATTTAGAAACATACAAACTTCAATTACCTGATATTATACTTGAAAAGGGCGGACCAATTTATGTATTGACTCTAACAGATAATACTCAAGAAGAAATGAGTAATGATTTAAGCGAAAAATTCCAAAAGGAAATGCTACGAGGTTTACAAGCTGAAGGTTTAGCTTTTAACTCAAAATTGCCAAATTTTAATCCATGGATGCGAACAAATCTTTATAGCACAACTGATAACAAAGATGAAGCAACTTATGTGATTTCTGGAGACTATAGCTTTACCACCAAACATGAGAAATCTTATAATGAAAAATCTGCTGCTACATCATCGGACAGTCTCCCTTTTGTTTATTATGAATTTTCCGAAAAAAGCTCTGCAAACATAGTTGGTAATGTTATAGTTGCTGATGTAGAAACTAATAGTGAAATAGCAAATATTCCTTACAGTAAAGAATTAAGCGACGAGAAAACAAAGATAATGCAACAAGTATCTGTAAAAAGTCCTGAAAGTTTTATCTCTTCTCTCTCCATGGATTTTATTAAAGCCTTCAGGTATCGTTTTAGTGCTGTTAAAGCTACTTATAAATATGATTTTCCAAAAATTAAACCTGATAATAAAGACTTGAAAAAAGAATTTAGGGAGTATAAACGCAATCTTAAAGACCTTGCTGATGAAGGTAAACTTAAAGAAATGTTTAATATGTATGTTGAAATTCAGCAAAAAGAAGACAGCCCAGAAGTAAACGAAAGTATAGGTATGTGTTACGAAATTTTGGGAAATTACAGCAAAGCAAAAGAATATTATGACAAATGTGATAATGCGGAAAGTAAAAACCGATTAAACGAACAAATTGCTACTCAAAATAAATTGCGAGACTTAGGTTTTACAATTGACGAGCCAGAGTTTTAAAAAGATTAATATGAATAATTTAAAAAGCGCAATTATTATGATTGCGTTTTTTTTTGCTGTTTTATTTTAGCAACCATAAATCTTTGCGTTTGAGACTTATTATCAAAGCTAACTTTTAAAACATAAATTCCTTGTTTAAATTGCTTTACATCAAGCTCATCACTATTGATTCCAGCATATAATTTTGGTGTTTGTTTGTAAAGTAATTGTCCAGTTATATTGAATATTTCAATAATTGCATCTTGTTCTATTGGATTATAAATGTCAGAATAAAGAATATTATTTGTTGGGTTTGGATATTTGCAAAAATGGAATATTGTGGAATAGTGTCTGCATACGTTATTTCTATAAAACCTTCTTTTGTGATTTGGGTATAACTTTCATGTTTTTGGTACATTAAAGGTATCAGCAACTATTTGTGAAAATAATGTATTCAATCCTATAAAAACTAAAATAAATGTGCTTAGTATTAAATGTTTCATGCATAAATTATCTAATTTCATAAATTTACGAAAAAAAAGCATTAAATTGATAATTTTATATTAGTATTTTCGTTAATTTTGAATAAAATGAATAAAAACACATTAAAGACCTCGTCATGAAAGCAAAAATTATAATATACGGAATTATTTTGGGGCTAATATTATTTAGTTCATGCAAAAAAGATGAGTCAGAGACAGAATCAGAAACAGAAACAGAATATAAAGATATAAAGCTATCCGCAAAACAGCAGGAAATAGCTAATTCTGGGAATGTTTTTTCTCTTGGGATTTTGCAAAAAGTAAGTGCATCTCAAACAAGTGGTAATTTTATGATTTCGCCTTTAAGCATTGATTATGCTCTTGCCATGACAGCAAATGGAGCAAAGAATAATACTCTCAATGAGATGTTGTCTGCTTTAGATTTTAATGATTTTGAAATTCTTGAATTTAATGAATATTTTTCTTATTTGATGAGTGAAATTGTTGATATTGATAGCGAAGTTGAATTAAAAATCGCAAATTCAATATGGTATAGGAATGACTTTAGCTTTTTGCAATCTTTTTTCGTTGTAAATCAAGAGTATTATAAGGCTTATGTAAAATCTTTAGATTTTGCTTCTTCTAATGCAGTATCAGAAATAAACAACTGGGTTTCAGATAATACTAATAATAAAATCACTGAAATAATTGACGGCATTCCTTCTGACGCAGTAATGTATTTGATTAACGCTGTGTATTTTTATGGAAGTTGGCAGTATGAGTTTGATAAGTCTAATACTCAAAAGCAGAATTTTTATCTAGAAGAAGGCAATACTGTATTAGTTGATATGATGGAAATGGAAGCTGGCTTAAAATATTATTATACTCCTGAATATGAGGTAGTTGAAATTCCTTATGGTCAAGGAAATTTTGTGATGGATGTAATTCTTCCTGCTGCTAATACTGATGTTGGAGATTTTGTTTCCAACCTAAATTCTGATTTATGGATTGAAATCACACAAGGTTTATACAGTCAGAATATAGTTTTAAAAATGCCTAAATTCAAATTTGAATATGAAAAAGAACTTATTCCAAGTTTGCAAGAAATGGGCATAATAGATTTGTTTACAAATAATGCAGATTTGAGCGGAATGAATGGAACTGGAGGTTTATATGTGAGTGAAGTAAAGCACAAAACTTATATTGATGTAAATGAAGAAGGAACTGAGGCAGCAGCAGTTACGGCGGTTGAAGTAAGTTACACTTCTGCAGATCCTGATGCCCCTTTATTCTTTACTTTGGACAAACCATTTATTTTTATTATTCGTGAAAAAAGCACTGGCGTTATTTTGTTTGAAGGTGTAATGCGAAATCCATTAGAGAATTAATTTAAACTCTAAACAACTAACAATCAGATTGTTGCGAAAGGTCTTACTGGCTTGTAGAAACTTAAACCCGAACGTCTTTAGAGCCATCAGATTTACTTGTTGAGGAACAAAAATCCCATCAATACTACTCCACTTTATATTCAATTACATCAAAAATTTCGTAAAATTTATATTCATTATGCACACTAAAATTTGCATTTAATGTAGTTGCAATATCATTATCAGGGTACGAGAAGCTTGCGGCTGCATCTAAAAAAACAATATGCTCCCATTTCTTATAATCAATCTCGCTAATATGATTTATTCCATAGATGTTTTTTAAACTTAAAGCATTGTTTATGTTTGAGTAGGTATCATCATTATTATAATCTTTAAAGATTTCTTTATCATAATAATAAGCGAAATTTAAGATAAAATGAGATGGGCAAATTATTACTACAGTATTTGTGTCCTTGATTTCTTTAATTTTTTCAACTGTTTCTTCAACATTTCTTTTATTCGTAATATTAGGTTTTACAGTTGCAATTAATAATAAGCAAATAATAATTGGTACAATATAATTATACTTGGGTTTACTTATGATATAATCGGCAGCAATGCCAAGTACAAGCACAAAAGCAATAGCAGCGGGCATTAAATATCTGTCCAAAAACATTGGTACTATATACGAAACTCCAAACATAAAAAAGAAGATAAAAACAAACCAAACAATTATGAGCCTATAGTATATGTTTTTCTGTCTATTTTTCCAAGTAATAATATATTTCACAAGTGCAATTACAAGCACGGCAATCACAGAAACAGCAACAACAGGAGCATTTAAAAATTGGCGAAGCATATTATAAATACCTTCTAATCCATTCGCAGGTTTAAGCCATGTACCGCTTGACGAAGATTCGACAAATCTGTTCAAAACCACAATAATATTAGGCGTATAAAGGATTCCGATTATACCAATACTTACAAGTATATACTTCCAATATTTTGAAATTATATTCTTGTTAAATGCAAGAAAAAGAAACTGAGTTATCAAAATAAAGAAACCAAAATAATGGGAATAAATAATCAGCGTATTTACAATAATCAGTGTTATAAATTTCTTTTTTACACTTGATTTGGGATTAATATTATGATTTTCCATTGGATTTAGAATATCATATAATATCCCCATAAAATAGTACATCGAAATTATTGACAACATTCCTAATAAAGCGTAAACTCTGGCTTCATGGGCAAATAAAACATGATAATTTGAGAATACAAAAGCTATACTTGCATAAAGAGCAATCCTTTTATTTAGATATTTAATTCCTAATTTGTAGATAAATAAGACGCTTATGCAGCTAAATAATAAAGAAGGAAAACGGACAGAAAATTCTGAGATTCCAAAAAGCTTAATCCAAAAATGCAAAATAATTTCATACAATGGCGGATTATTTCCTTCTGCCAGCACGTTTAGTATTGAATTTATATTCATTTGGGCATGGTAAACACTAAAAGGCTCATCGCCTCCTAAGGAATTGCTTGAAAGGAAAATTCCTTTGATTGCAAAATTAACTAGTAATAAGGCTATTGCAATTATTACGTGTTCGTATTTTTTTAAATTTTGCATTGATAGCTTTATTCTTTTGTTCCAGTTTACCCTATATGTGATGCTGGTATTAGGCAGTGCTTAAATTTTTATTTATGTAGCAAATTAGCTAATTCATCTTTAGCATTTTTTGTCTAAATTCATAAAGCCAGTCAAAAGCTTCGTTTGTTTTCTCCCATATTTCCCATGCGCCAATTACATAAGAAACAGCTTCATCTTCGTCTCCCATCCCAATATATTGTGGTTGCTTTTTGGGCATTTCCTTAATTCCTAGTAGATAGTCAATTACAAATTTATTACTATTGTATGCTTGCAATAATTTTTTTTCGCTTTTTGTTGTTCGTCCAAATTTTTTAAAACTATACAAAGCATTATTGTAATTCCACACAGCACAATCTTCTTCCTCGTTATTTTGGATAAAATTTTCAAAACTTGTTAAGTCGTTTTTACTTAACAGTAAAGGTGATAATAAATATCTTATCCCTTGATTGTCGTTAGGGTTTAGTTCTAACATTTCTTCATAGATTGCAATTGCTTTATCAATTTCGTTTTTAAAATAAAGACAATCTGCTAGTCCAGCTTTAGCACGCATATAAGGTCGAGTCTCTATTATTCCCCAGAAATGCCCCTTCTCTTCTTTGAAAAACTTCTTTCCAAGAGTTTTTTCTCCTGCTTTTACTGCTTTTTCAAACATATTTAACGCTTGGTCTATATCCTTTTGAATACTTGCTAAATAATTATATGCTTCTGCATTATTAGGGTCTAATTCAAGTGCTTGTTTTACTAGTTTTTTTCCTTTTGTAACTGGCTGTTCGTATGCCTCAAAAACTAAATCTTCTGCACGTCCTTTTTTGTCTGTTCTTTCGGGTAAATCATCCAAACCTTCGTCCATCAAATTGCTTAAAAAGTCATTTAATTCATCCTCAGAATTAAAATCATGCTTTTGAATTTCTTCCATTATTCTCGACAGATCTTTTTCCATATTCATTTTGGATGCGTTTTTCTTTTTGCTCATAGTTTTTTTATTTATTTTAAGTTTTAATTACATTTAAGAGCATGGTACATTAATCGCAGCATTTTTTTTCTTAAATTCCTCTGCCTATTTTTCTAGGTATTAATTACCTATGTGGATAGTTTCTTTATTCTATATTTGCAAAATATTTAATAAACTGGAATCTTTCGTAGATTTGAGGGTCTTCAATGTTTTCGTACGATAGTTTTCCTCTAAAATCATCAATAGAATTATACGATTTTTTATTCATCCAATCTATCATATCGCTAATAATAGGTTTAATCTCGGTAATTCCTTTACGATAAAGCACAGAGCAGAGCTGCACTGTATCTGCCCCAGCAAGTATTTGTTGTATGCAACCGTTTGCTGAGTGTATTCCAGTTGAAGCAGAAATCTCTATTTCGGGCATCATTCCTTTTAATATAGCCACCCAGCGCAATGAAACCTTAAGATCATTCTCGTGGCTTAAAACTGCGGAGTTAGTAATTTCTTCTTTATCAATGTCGATAACTGGTTCGAAGAATTTATTAAATAATACAAATGAATTTACTCCTCTAAAAGTTAACTGTTGAATAAAATAAGGAAGATTTGTAAAATTTTTACCAAGTTTACAAGCAATTGGAATTTTTGTGTTCTTTTTTACGCTTTTAACAATTTTGTAATATTTTTCTTCAATATCTTCAGCTTTTTCATCAGGATTAAACGGAAAGATATTCATATTAAGTTCCAAAGCATCTGCTCCTGCGTCTTCTATCTTTGCCGCATAATCGCCCCATTCCATATCACTAGTGCAATTGATACTAGCAATAATTGGTATTTTTACAGCTTTTTTCGCATCTTTTATTAGTTGAATATATTCGTTAAGTGAATTGTGTTTTGAATAATTTCTAATATAGTCGGCTGCTTCGGGATAGCTGTGACTTTGATCTATTGCTCTGTTGCTCTCATACGTAATTTGTTCCTCGAAAATAGACTTTAGTACAATTGCACTAGCACCACTTTCTTCGGCTTCTATAAGGTTTTTTATTTTTTTTGTTAAACCCGAACTACTTACAATTACAGGGCTGTTAAGTTCTAATCCGAGATAATTTGTTTTTAGCTTTTCCATACTTGAGTTTTTTTGTTATTTGCAAAGATATAATATTATTTACATTTATTTTAACAATTGATTACATGTAATCAAACTTTTTTATAATTTTTTATTTTGGAATAATATGCTAATTTGTAAAAATCAAACCAAAATAAGGATGGTTTTCGTGATACTATAAGGTGTTTTTTTATTTGTGTCTGAAACGTATTAAATATGAGATTTATGACGAACATTAGTCCGATTTTTTTTATTTTACAATATGTTTTTACCAATTTAACCTCTTTGATAAAAGCAGAGTTTACTTTTGGGTTACTTTGTATAAGGATAAGATTTTCGATAGCTCTGTAAGTTTTAGCAAGGAATATGTCATTATCTTCGATACCGCAATGTAAAACGGGGTTATCAATATGATGAATAATATAATCGTTTTGTTTTAGTTCAAATCCAAAAAGGCTGTCTTCGTGTCCATAATCTTTAAGAAATTCGCGAAATTTAATTTTATCAAATATGCTTTTTGAGATTAGGAAATTGTTTGTTGTAAAAGATTTATTTGGATTTTTTTTTCTGATTGCGGCTGTAGTCATTTCTCTTTCTAAACCATATTTTAATCGCAGTGATTGGCTTTTTACATATTGATTTGCAAAATATGCTGTACCCCCACATACTACATCATTTTCACGAGCATTAATATAATTAGAGATAAAATCATCATCAATAACTTTTGAATCGCAATCTAAAAAAAGTATTTTGTTGAATTTTGCAGTATCGGCAAGTTGGTTGCGAACGGCACTGCGACCCGAATTTTGGGAGTTTACAATATGTGTAATTTCTTTTCGAGATGAAAGTAGTTCTGCATTTTTGTCAACAAAGTTTTTTTCTGATCCATCTTCTAAAATCAATATTTCAAAATCTATACTAATTTTTGAGCATTGCTTATAAATCTGAATAACAAGTTCAGACACATCATAATTATAAACTGGAATACAGATGCTTAACATCTTTTATTTGTTTTTTAAGGAAAATTCTTCTTCACCAAGAGCCTTTTCAACTTGTTTAGTTAGTTCATCGACCTCTTTATTTATTTGTTTTTCGAGTTCCTCGTCATATTGGAAAGTTTCGATTTCGAAATCTGACCTATAAATTTTATCCATTTTTGGATAAATTTGTGAAATTCTCTCTTCGGTTTTGGCTGCCCATTCTTCAAACCTTTCAGGGCACTCGGATGATATATCCAAGGCCATTGCATCGTATTGACTCATAAAGGTATCAAATCTATCAAGATCTTTCTTTGCCAAACTATCTCCTTCGTAAG
Source organism: uncultured Bacteroidales bacterium (assembly GCA_964397745.1). Classification (GTDB taxonomy): domain Bacteria; phylum Bacteroidota; class Bacteroidia; order Bacteroidales; family ML635J-15; genus Bact-19. The sequence goes on from CAYNKH010000007.1 coordinate 30,951, forward strand.
CTCTATTTATAGTTTCGATATAAACGTCAATTATTTCGTCTCCAGCTTCAATTAACTCATCACAATTATCAAATTTATAATTCCCATATTTCTCTTTAAGCTGTTGGAGTGTTTCGGCTTTTTCTGATATGCGTTTTTTAGACACTTCATTTTTTTTGTTATTGCAAGAAAACGCAATACTAATTAGTAAGAAAAATGCAAAGTATTTTAAATAAGTTGTCATATACCCAAATTTTGTAAAAAACAAATATAATAATTATTTATGTGCTATTAATATGTTTGATAAACTATATTAAATTATTGATAAATACCAGAAGCAGTATTTGAATGTTAATGCTTATGAATCTATACGAAACCTTAACACAAGCAATACTGTCTATTTATAGTAAGACTTTATTTCGTGTTTGCATAGAATAACGCATCATATTGCTATGTACTAAGCCAGTGTAGATACAGCTATCGGACATTATGGCCAACCACTATACTATCTAATTAGATTTATTATTCCAGATTTTACGACATCTTCTCCTTGCTCATCAATTCCAGTTACAATATACACATAAGCACCTTCGACACATTTATCGCCAGAGTTTTGAATAGTGCCATTCCAGCCCTCATAAAAATTGCGTGTAATAAATACCGATTGATTTAGTCTGTTAAATATTTGTAATTGGAAATTTTCTATAGGATTGCCTCGAATATAAAAAACATCATTACGCCCATCGTTGTTTGGTGTAAATGAATTAGGAATATAAAACAGAGCCTCTTTTACATTAATTGTAACTGAGTCTATTCCTTGACAACCGTGCACATCAGTTCCAGTTACTATGTAAGTAATAGTATCATCAGGATTTACAATTGGATTAGGAAAGTAAGTATTATTTATAAATTCGTTTGGCGACCATAGGTAACTAACACCACCAGTTGCATTCAAATTAGTATGCTCACCTTGAGCTATAGTTTGGTCCTCTCCTGCCATAATTATTGGTAATGGATGAACTTTAACTTTAACTTGATCTGTAACGGTATCACAACCGTCCCATGCAACACTAAGGGTGTAAATAGTTGTTTCAGTTACATTAACTATTGGATTAGGCGAATACTGGTCTGAAATCCCTGTTGCTGGTGTCCAATAATATGATTGTCCTTGAATTTCTCCTGCACCAATTTGTACAGAATCATTTAGACACATACTAATATCGGGTCCTGTTAAGGCAATAGCTTTAGGCATCAAAGTAACAGAAACAGTATCATAATTTACACATCCAGTACTTGTATCAGTAACGGTAAGATAATATTTAGTAAATTCGGCAATTGATATAGCAGTTGGGTTTGCAATTTGGTGATTATCAAGAAAACTCATAGGAGACCAAAAATATGAATATCCTGAGATTGTGGGACTTCCTATTACAACTGTTCTATTTGCACAAATAATTGTGTCTTGTCCTGCATCGGCAAACGGCAAATCGTGTAAAGTAATAGCACCAGCCGACACTGCGTAACAATGATTGTTAGAAACGAATAACGAAACTGGCTGAATTCCACCCTGCGAAAAACTTATACCTGTTGGGTTTTCAGATAAGGAAGAACTAGGAGAGCCATATCTACCAAAACTCCAAGAATAAGTGTAATCATCGCCTGTGCTACCCTCGTTTATAAAGTAAATCTCTTCGTTTGGACATACAGGAGTGTTTGATGAAAAATCTGCCAGTGGCGTTTCATAAACATTAATAATTTTTGTTAATGAATCGGCACATGAAGTTACTGTATTAGTAGCAATAAGCTGAATACTATACGAACCAGGATCAGTATATTCAAGATTAGGTTCTTCATCGGTAGAACTTGATATTGATGCGTTTCCTCCAAAATACCACTGATAACTTGCATTTTCATCATCAATGGTTAGATTGTGCATCTGTAGAGTTTTTCCTGTACATTGAGGTGCATTTGTAGTAAAGTCAACAATTGGTCCAGAATATATTTCAATACCTCGCACTATTGTATTAGAACATTCATTTGAACTAATAGTAAGACTAACTTCTTTTACTCCAGAACTTGCGTACATTACCGCATTTGGGTTTTGAGCATTTGACACATTAGGTGTTGCTCCTGAACCAAAATCCCAGCTATAAACAAGACCTTCACCGCTACTACCTGTATTATAAAAGGACACTTCTTCACCAACACAAACGGGAGCGGAAGATGTAAAATTAACAATAGGAATTGGATATACTTGAATTGTTTGTTCAACATAATTACTACAAGATGTTATTGGGTCTATTACAAAAAGTTGCACAGTCATAATGCCATCATTATTATATACTACTACTGGTTGTTGAGCTGTTGAAGTTGTGGGATTTGCATTTGCACCAAAATCCCAGCTATAATCTAATGAAGAGTCAAAATTATTTATGCTAAATGTAATATTATTATTTACGCAAGTTGGAGCGGTTGAAACAAAACCAATCACAGGAGCTGGAGAATTATTAATAAACAAAGTATCAGTTACATTAGATACACAATTAGGTGTAGTTACAGTTAATGTAATTATCTGCTGGCCATTTGTATCAAAACTCACACCTGTGGGATTTTCCAGTCCCGAAGAATTAGGATTGGCGTTTGATCCAAAATCCCACAAATAAGAGAACTCTTGCCCGCTAGAGCCAGTATTTGTAAAATCAACTAAAGAACTAACACAAACAGAATCTACAAAACTAAACGAAGCAATAGGAGTTTCATACAGATTTATCGACTGAGTTTGACTATTAAAGCAACCTGATATTTGATCTGTAATAGTCAAACTAATAAGCTGTGAACCAAAAGAACTAAAAATAATTCCAGTTGGATTTGCATCAGTCGAATTTGCAGGAGTGCCATTAGGTCCAAAGTCCCAGTTAAAATCTAAATTTGCAGGATCCAAATCAAAACTAAAATCTACTGGCGATCCGTTGCAATTTGGCGCAGTGCTGCTAAATGATATTTCAGGAGCTGGTGAGTTCTCAACATTTATGACCTGTGTGATATTCGAGTTGCAAGATTGATTTGATACTGTTAAAGTAACTGAATGCGTACCACTATTGTTAAAATTAATATTTTCGGGGTTTTCTGCGTAAGAGCTACCTGGAGAGGCATTTGAACCAAAATTCCAAGAGTATGAAAACATATTTCCAGAACTACCAGTATTTGTAAAATCTACACCTGTACCAATACAAACATTATCTACGAACGAAAAATCAGCCACAGGAATATTAAAAACTTGCACATTTGATTCATAGGTTTGTATGCAACCTGTTGTCAAATCAGTAAGTGTTAAACTAATATTTTGTGTTCCTGCTGTTGTAAAACTTACACCTACTGGATTTTCATCTGTGCTAGATATTGGAACTCCGTTTGGTCCAAATGACCACTCAAAATCAACACCAGAGCTAGTGCCTGTATTTGTAAAATCGATTGTTTGATTTAAACATAAGGGTCCATTATGAGCAAAAGATGCTATTGGTCCGGGAGTGATATTAATATAATCTTCGTAAACACTTGTACAATGGTCATTTGAAACTATATGTCTAACAAGCTTATTTCCAGGCGTTGTAAAAGCAACCGATGGGTTTTCCGCATAAGAAACGCTAGGATTTGCATCAACAGTAAAAATCCACTCATGTGTATATTCATCTCCCGATGAACCCGTATTTGTAAATTGCACTTCGCTTAATTGACAAACATCAGTTATAAAAGTAAAATCTGCACTAGGATTTTCATAAACATTTACATATTTTGTAATCCTTGCTGTATCAATTCCACAATTATAGATAATACCAAAATCGACTTGATATAAACCTGGAGCCGACCAACTAACAGAAGGATTTTCATCTGTAGATGCTGCTATTGAGGCAGGTCCGCTAAATGTCCATTCATAAGTTATTTCAGGTCCTGATTGCCCAGCATTTATAAATTCAATTAACTCGCCAGTGCAACCAGGTCCGTCATGTACAAAATCAGGAACTATAGTGTCAACCATTGCTCCCAAGCTACTTGCTTCGAGAAAAACTGCCGAATCATAAGCACTGTCAAAAGCATCAGCAATAACAATTTTAATATGATATTCTTGACAAGGTACAACAACGGCTATAGCGGTTAATAATTTTGTAAGTCCATCGTACTCGACATTAAGACTTCCTACAGGATTATCGACATAATACTCTGAGTTCGAGTTTTCCCAAGGACAAGACCCGCTAGAATCACCATTATTTATATTTGCAATAGATACATTTGCTGTTGAGCCAGGTACAAGTGCGATATTATGATTTGCATAATTCCCTCCAAGAGGGTCTGGACCAGTTAAAAAGAATGCAAAAGCATCATTAATATCACACACATATTCGCGATACTCTTCAGAAGCAAAAATATAGTTAAAACGAACAGTATCCGAAGGCGATCTAAAATCAAATTCAATTATTGCAGCATCAAAAGAATTAAGTCCAATAATACTTTCAATATCAGTGTCACCTGGTCTTCCAAGATCTGTAGAGGTACCTTCTTCAAGATTTGGTCCAATGGCATCAAAAATATTTCCTGTTGACATTATTATTCCCCCTTCCATTGGCAATTCGGATATAGAACTGCCTGTGGTAAACTGCCCTATTGCCTGTGGTGCAGCAGATGAGGTAATATTGTAAACCTGCACCCCCTCTCCCAACAATACTTGTTGAACAAGTTGAGAATCAGTAAGAAAATCCTGTATTAGCAATTGAGCTTTAACCGAAAGACCAATAAAAACCGAAAAGCATATAGTTACTAATATATATTTTATTTTGCTCATAGCATTTATTTAAAATAATTTGCGGATATTTTCACTATTATTAAAATAATATCCTAAACTTATCTCATGTGTATTGGCTCCAGTTGCAAGATTGCTAATACCAGAGCTTGGTAAATCGTAACTGTATCCGATATAATAATTAGTGTATTGAAATCCTACAAGAAAGGCAATTGCATTATGTGCTCGATACCATGTTCCGATACGAACCAGATACTCATCATTGATATTGTAGTCAGCATATAAACCTGTTGCAAGCTCGTAAACTCCGTTTTGAGATGTTGCAATAATATTAGGCATAAAAGACATTTGGCTACCTTCTGGCGTAATTTTCACACCTGCTTGAGTTGACATTTTTGTATATAACGAGCCATCTCCTTCGATAAAACTTTCGTTTGGTGAGGTTAAATGAAAAGCCGAAAAGCCTGCAAAAGCACTAATATTTCCATTTTCGGGTTGATAATACCATAAAAGCCCTAAACCAGCATCGGCAAACATTTTTGACTCATACATTACAGTTTCGCTACTTGGATTTGCAGGGACATAAGAGCCAACAACATATTGATCATCGAATGTTAAGTTTTGCGTATCCATATATTTTTGATTAAAACCGCCATAAATTGAAGCACTAAGGTAGTGTCCATTGTCGTTAAGCTTTATATTGTATGCAACCGCTGCAAGAACTTCTAAATGATTAAACGCTCCTGCCCTGTCGTTCATAGTAAATAGCCCAACAGTTAGGTTGTTGTCGTTACTTTGCTCATAAACAGGCATAAAGAAAGTTAAAGAAGCTGTTTGATATCCTTTATCAATTCCTGCCCATTGTGACCGATAATTTAGCTTGGCGTTAATACTATTATCTGACCCCATAATAGCAGGATTTACTTTTAACGGAGCAGAATAAGGCTGAGAAAAACGAACGTCTTGTGCAAGGATCGACAAACTGATTAGTAATCCAAGTGATATAAATACTATTTTTTTCATAATTCTTGTTTTTTAAAATTTATAAATGCTTATCTAATTAAATTTATCATTCCTGACATATTGAACACTCCACCATCGCTATATTCACCTTTTGTGTGGTAAACATAAGCTCCATTTGGAACTTTCTTACCAGTTCCCTGTATTGTGCCATCCCAACCATCCTGTGGATTAGTGGAATGATAAATTAAATCTCCATTTCTATTAAATATATTTAACTCAAAACTGATTGTTCCTTTTCCTCTAATATAAAAAATGTCGTTTTTGCCGTCATTATTAGGTGTAAAGGCCGTAGGTATATAAACACCAGGCGTATTAACAACTACAGTAACTTGGTCGGTAGCAAAGCAACCGTGAATATCTGTTGCAAGTACAGTATAAACAGTTGTAGTATCGGGATGAGCCATTGGGCTATAAACCCATGAATTATCCAAACTTTCTTCGGGTGTCCATTCAAATTGAATTCCTCCACGTGCGAGCAGTTGTATATATTCTCCCTGTGCAATTTCAATAGTATCTTGATTTTGCAAATCTGTTGCCAGTACATTTGGAAGTTGGTGGATCGTTACCATCACATTATCAGTAATTGTGTCGCAACCCAAATAAAAAGTATTCAAAGTATAAACTCGAGAAATATCAGGAGATACAAAAGGGTTTGGAATACCTATGAACTCAACAATAGTGTCGTAAGACCAAAAATACATTTGACCTTCCATTAGTCCAGCACCAATTTGAACACTGTCCCCCTGACATATTTGATAATCAGGACCAGCATTTGCAATAGCAGAAGGAAGCATTGTTACAATGATAGTATCTTTTGATTGACAGCCTGTTATGGTATCCGTAACTATCACAGTGTAGTTGCTAATCTGAGCAGTTGGACTTGCTATTGGTTGTTGTACTGTGTCAAAATTGAGTGTAGAAGATGGAAACCACTCATAAATATATCCTACTTCTTCGGGAGAGCCAAGCAGTAAACTTGAATTTGCACAAATAATAGTATCGACACCAGCATTTACAAGCGGATATTCAAATATTTCAATATCGTTTGTGATAGACATAGAACAGACACCATCCGACACATACAATGTAACAGAAGTTAAACCTCCCTGTGTGTATAATACTGAACTTGGATTTTCGGAGCTTGAACTTGAGGGTTGTGCATTTGCACCAAGATCCCAATTAAATGCCCAGTTACTACCTGTACTTCCAGTATTTTGAAAATCGACTCCTTCGTCGCCACAAACTGGAGCATTACTTGAGAAACTTGCTGTTGGTGTTTCATGTATAAGTATGGTTTTTGTAATTACAGACGAACATGAAGTTCCAGTATTAGTTACAGTAAGAGTAACTTCTTTAATGCCGTGTTGCGAATATATAATGTTTTGAGGGTTTTGCTCTGTTGAACTTGCAGGATTTACATTGTCACCAAAATCCCACAAGAACTCTACTCCCACATTATCGCCTATACTTGTAAAGCCAATTGGTAAACCCGAACACTGAGGTGCAGTACTCGAAAAGTCGGCAATTGGTGTTCCAAGAACAAAAACAGAATCTATAATTGTATTTGAACAGCTTGCATTACTGATAGTAAAACTTATATATTTCCAACCAGAAGTTGAGTAAATAACTCCCGCAGGATTTTCAGAGTTTGCTGTAACTGGAGAGGCACCATTACCAAAATCCCAGGTAAAACTTAGATTACTTCCAGTACTCCCTATATTATTAAAGGTATAAACATCTCCCAAACATAATGAATCTGAATGCGAGAAATTTGCTACTGGAGTTTCTAATATATTAATATTATATGTAAGGCTATCGATACAGCCAGTTGTGTTATTAGTTGTTGTTAATTTAACTTGCTTTGTTCCAGGGGTAGCGTAAATTATTCCGAGAGGATTTTCATCTGTACTACTTGCAGGAACAGCACTTGTACCAAAATCCCATAAATAACTAACGTCAGTATTTGTTCCTGTATTTGTGAAATCCACATTTAATCCAACACATTGCGGACTTGTATTTACGAAATTGGCAATCGGAGTTTGATAAACAGTAATAGTCTGATTTACAGAGCCAGAACAAGTCCCATTACTAATAGTTAATTTTACATTTTTAGTTCCGCTACTTGTATAAATAATACCTGTTGGATTTTCGGCGGTCGAAGAAACAGGTATCGCTCCAGTACCAAAATCCCAATAAAAAGTTAATCCCATACCAGTACTTCCAGTATTATTAAAATCCACTTCTGCATTAACACAAGCATCACCAGAATAATCAAAACCTACAACTGGTGCTGGACTAATAGTAATTATTTTACTTATTTGATTTGTACAATTTGTTATGTCATCAGTAACTTGAAGTGTAACTGTTTTATTTCCCGGAGTTGAATAAGAAATCCCAGATGGGTTTTCATCAGTACTAGTAGCAGGACTTGCATCAGCTCCAAAATCCCAAGCATAAGTGCATCCGCTAGTAGTTCCTGTATTTAAGAAATTAACATTAAGACCAGCGCATACTGGAGAATTACTACTAAAATTAGCTTCTGGAGTTTCAAAAACACTTAGAGTTTGAGTTGCATTATTTGAACAATAAGAATTATTTATTGAAAGACTAACAGTTTTTACTCCTGATGAAGCGTACTGAATACCAGCAGGGTTTTCGGCTGTGGATATTTGCGGATTTGCTCCTGTGCCAAAATCCCAGGAATAATTCCAAGCCGAACCACTTGTACCAGTATTAGTAAAATCAAAATTAGTACTCATACAATCATCGCCAGAGTCTATAAATGATACTGTTGGTGTTTCTCTAATAATGATATTATCTTGATAATTATTACTACAACCTGTAATTGTATTAGTAATTGTTAAAGATACTTGTTTGGCACCATGAGATGCGTAAACCACTCCACTTGGGTTTTCGTCAGTTGAGCTTACTGGATTTGCATTTGCACCAAAATCCCAATTAAAGCTACAATCTGTTGATGCTCCCAAATTAGTAAAATCGACATCTGAGCCAGCACAAGCTGGTGCATTAGAGGCAAAGTTTACATTTGGAGTTACATTTACATCAATATTTACACTTGTTGATTGTAAGCAATGTCCGTTAGAAATATTTAATGTTACAATTTTTGAGCCTGAACTTGTCCAATAAACACCAGCTGGATTTTCGGCTGATGAGACCGCTGGTACAGCACCAGCACCAAAATCCCATGTATATGTCCAACTTGGTCCAGAGCTGCCAGTATTAGAAAAATCGACTGTTTCGTTTTCACAAACGTTTGTAGAAGTAACAATAAAAGCTGCAGATGGGTTTTCATAAATCATTGCAGCATTGTTTTTGTAGGAAATGCAACCAGTTACCACATCAGTTACTGTAAGAGAAACTTCCTTTACCCCTGCTAAACTATATGTTACAGCAGGTGGAAACTCGCCTGTAGAAGTAGCTGGGCTTGCTCCTATTCCAAAATCCCATTCATAAGTACAGTCAGAATGGCTATAGCCACTATTTACGAAACTTACTGCACCTCCTGTACATTCAGGTGCAGACAAAGTAAAATCTGCTTGCACGCTATCACAATAATGTAGTACCTGTGCGTGTGCTACTAATCCGAATAGGCTTGATAGCAGAATTAGTTTAAGTTTTTTCATAAAAAAAATATT
>CAYNKH010000008.1:0-37788 GCA_964397745.1 uncultured Bacteroidales bacterium
CGGCAACAGGTCCATATTCTTTGAGAGCGCGCCCCAGTTTGTCGAAATCTTCCTTTCCGGGTTTTCTCTTTACCATGCTTTCATCCTGCTCAGCACAGCCGTTTTAATTTTAAAGCTGCAAAAGTACTATTTTTTATTTTAATACCGAAACTTTAGCAGTGTTTTTTTCTTTTTTATTATTATAGTGTGTTTTTGCAAATCAGAAAGTGGAAATATACTCAAAAAAAACTAAATTTGCGGTATGAAAAAAGCATTGGATCAAATTGAACTGTTTTTAATGTGCACAACTGTCTTTATGATACCAATACACATTAAGATAACATCTTTGTCCATAGCATTGTTGGTAGTTATCGCTTTTTTGAAAGTCGAAAATTATCGAGCATTTGTTAAACTTTTATCTGATTTGCGTTTTTACTTATTTATATCTCCTCTGCTTATGGCAGTATTGGGGGTCATTAATACTAGCGATCTATTAGAGGCACGCAAACAGATTGAAATTGTAGTGTCTTTATTACTGTTTCCATTTATATTTGTCTCTTTTAACAAAAATATGATTAGTTACAAAATTGAGCTAATGCTTAGTTTTTTTGTACTGGGTGTTTTGTTCTCATACGTTATTTGTTGGGCAGTGGCTTTGCCTAGTTTTATTTGTACGGGCGATATGAATGAGCTTTTTTATTCTTCGTTTGGTGGTATCATTAAAGGACCACATCATTTATCATATTCGGTTTTGTTTGCCATAATATTACTCTCTTTTAGCCTTGCTGGAGAATTAAAACTATTTGTTCATAAAAGTAGAAGTATTTCTTTGTTAAAAACAATCAGCTTAACTATACTGGTGGTCTTTTTATTGCAATTATCAAGTAAAATTACTATTTTGTTTTTGTTGCTGTTCGCAGTTGGGTTCTTGATATATGTTATGTCTAAAAAGATATTCTCCATAAAACAAATTATCATAATTATTGTATCTTTTGTTGTTGTATTATCTGTATTATTATCCACTCCAACACCACGTGCTAGATTTATAAATATGTTTAATGTAGCTTTCGACTTCACTCATAACAATACTAAAAGTCAGGAATCGACTAGTTTGAGATTCGCAGCAATTAAAGCAGGAATTCATTTGATTAAAGAAAATTTTTGGTTTGGTGTAGGCACTGGAGATATGTCAACAGAAATGAGCAACTATTACAAAGAAAACGATGTGCAGGGTGCATACATTCAACATATAAGTCCACACAATCAGTTTATTAGAACTTTTGCAATGTATGGAATTATCGGATTTGTATTAATAATGATGATTTTTATTATGATGTTGAAACATGCAATAAAACATCGAGATATGCTGTTCGTTTTTTGGACATTATTTATGATAGTGCTTTTTGCAGTGGAGGATATGTTTATGATACAGGACGGGATTATTTACTTTGCTTTCTTTTCTTCATTCTTTTTATTTGGTGATGAATTAAAGATGCAACAAATTGATAAGGAGACTATTTGATGATTAAAAAACTAGATATATTTGACTTTAGTATTTATGCTTTAATTGCCTTGTTAATACCGCTTTATACACGAGTTGTGCCAGTATTAATGATTGTTTTGATATTCACCGTATTCTTAAGAAAATCTACTTTTCAAAATATTCCTAAAATTATTGTTAGCAAGGATTTCTTAATTCTTATATTACCATTCATGCTTATGTTAATAGGCTATTTTTACTCGTCAAATAAAGCCGAGGCATTTCATAATATCGAAAAAGGATCTGCTCTGATTATTTTCCCTTTTATTTTTTATTTCTTTAAGAACAATGCTTTAAGCAACAAGTTTCATTACATTTTTAAGATCTATGTTGTTGGCGTTTTATTGTCTTATGTTATTTTATGGATTAATATTTATCCACAATTCATAGAAACAAAAAACACTAGCTTACTGTTTTACACTAGTTTTAGCATGTTTATTAAAACCCCAAACCACTTATCTTATAATGTTCTTTTTGCAGTAATAATTGTCTTCCTTAATCTGCTAGGAGCTAATCAGATATTGTTCAAAACCAATAGTAAGCTTACCAAAGTCATTAGTTTTTTTATCTTTATAGCATTATCACTTTTCCTTTTTCAACTTGTTGCAAAATCTACGATACTAATTTATGTGTTAGCAATAATAGCAATTGTTGTTTATGCATACCTTAAAAAAACTATTAAGGCATCTACTCTAATTGTTATTTTTGCGGTATTGATTGGATTGACTACATTTAGCATAACAATTCCTAGCGTAAAGGTAAGATTCGTTAATATGTTTAATATATTTACACATAATGACGAAATTAATTACGACCAGAAAGAGTCATCGACTTTGAGGTATTCTGCAATTAAATCTAGTCTCGAAATTATTAAAGAAAACTGGTTGTTCGGTGTTGGTACTGGCGATGTAGTTGATGAACTGGATAAAAGTTATCGCAAAAATGACTATTTGGCAGCGGTAAGGAGTCATACTAATCCTCATAATCAATACTTAAGATCTTTCTTGATGTCAGGGATTTTCGGACTTATTTCTATTTTGCTTATTTTCTTTTTACTGGCAAAAAAAGCTTTCGAAAAGAAAAGCATTTTGGCTGTGTTTTGGACTTTTATAATGATGCTGATTTTTGCAATAGACGATATGTTTATTTTTAGAGACGGAGTAATATATTTTGCTTTCTTTACCTCATATTTTGTGTTTTGTCATCCTTCGGCAAAATCATTTTTATGTTTAGAAAGTGATAACAATCCCTGAAAAAAGGAAACATTAAAAAACTTTATAAAATTAAATTTTATGATTACTAAAATTACATCTGTTAATAATAAATTAGTTAAAAATCTTGTTGTTTTACATAATAAATCTCGTGAAAGACGCGAACAAGGGCTTATTATAATTGAAGGCGTTAAGGAAATTCAGTTAGCATTATTAGCAGATGTCGAAATAAAACATCTGTATTTTTGTCCCGATATTGTTTCTAAAGACGCAGTTGATGATTTGTTTTGTAAAATCTCTGATAATGTCGAATACTTTGAGGTCTCAAAAGAGGTTTATAACAAAATATCATATCGCGAATCAACTGGAGGCATGGTTGTTTTAGCTCGCCCACCCGTTAAAAAATTAAATGAGCTTAAACTTGCGGATAATTCGGTTTTTATTATTCTGGAATCTGTTGAGAAACCAGGAAACCTTGGTGCTATTGCAAGAATTGCTGATGGTGCGGGTGTTTCGGGTATTATTGTTAGCGATCCTCGTGCAGACGTGTTTAATCCAAACTCTATAAGAGCAAGTTTAGGTTGCGTTTTTACAACTGATGTTGTCGTTGCTGATTCGCAGCAAACTATGGATTGGTTAAAAGTAAATAACATTAAAATATTTGCGGCAGAACTTAATGCATCTGAAAAATATCATAATCTGAATTTGCGAGGGAAAGCCGCTTTAGTATTTGGCACTGAAGCTACTGGATTAACCGACAAATGGATAAAAGCTGCTGACCAAAGACTTAGAATCCCTATGCTTGGGAAAATTGATTCTCTCAATGTGTCTGCCTCGGTTGCAGTTGTTGTTTATGAAGCAATGAGACAACGTAATTTTGTGGTTTGATTATTGTATATTATCTTAAAATTTTGACATTATGAAAAAAATATTGTTTTTAGTTTTGTTGGCTTTGCCTTTTTGTGTATTCGCACAATCTTCTGATTTTACAAAAAATATTAAAAAAACAAGGCAGTCATATATTGATCGAGGCTATAAACCAGTAGTCGAATTGGGCGATTCAATTTCAACAGAGAATCCATTAGTAAGTCCAATAATAAATTTAGATTACAACACCTATTATATTGTTGTGGTTCAATTAGATGGATGTTTCTATTGTGAGTACGATTTGCAATTTGTCGATAGCGAAGAGTATTTGTTAAAGCTAGATTTTGAATTTGAAGTCAAAGATGGCCTAAAACAAGGAATTTATAAGTTTAATAATGACAAAAATCAAACAGGAAAATATGTTGTTTTTTTAGACTCCGATTTGCCTTATTATGCTAATATTTTTGTGTTTAAAAGATAGTATATCCATACTTGTAATAATTCTTTTTTCTTAAATTATTATCAATCATATTTTATATAATTGAAATTTGTAGTAGTTTAGCAACTGATAATTCCCAATAAGGGTAAAGTCTTATTTGTGGATGTTTTTTTGTGTAATTAATTCAATATCAAATAATAATATGAAAATTAAGCCATTTAAATTAGAACGATATTTTGCAAAGTATGAATTTAGTACAAAATATTTAATATCAAGCTCTGATTGTGATGGATATAGTCTTGAGTATATCCTTTCTTGTGCAAGCAAAGAAGAGCTAAATTTGTGGAATAATCTAAAGTTTGGATATACGGACTCCGCAGGTTCTGAATTTTTACGCGAGACAATTTCAAATCAATATCTTACAGTAAGTCCTGAAGATATTCTTGTGATGTCGCCTGGTGAAGCAAACTATATTTTGATGAATGTGCTTTTAGAACGAGGCGATGAGGTTGTGTGCATGACTCCAGCGTATCAAAGTTTGTATCAAGTAGCCGAAAGTATTGGTGCGAAAATTAAGTTTTGGTTACCCGAGGATACAAACTCGTCTTTCTACTATAATCCAGATAAACTTAATGAATTAGTGAGCGATAAAACAAAACTGATAATTGTTAATTTCCCCCATAATCCAACTGGTTTTATTCCTACAATGACCGACCTCAACAAAATTGTGGAAATTGCTGCACGCAAAAATATTATTTTGTTCTCTGATGAGATGTATCACCAAATTGTTCATGAGCCTAAAGATGAAATTCCAGCACTCTGCGATGTTTACGAAAATGCAATAAGCTTATGGGGTATGGCTAAATCTTTTGGTTTGGCTGGTATGAGGTTTGGTTGGCTTGCCACAAAGCGTACCGATATCCTTAGTGATGTACTTGCGTTTAAAGATTATCTTTCTATTTGTAATAACGCTGCTGGTGAAGTACTTACATGTATAGCTTTAAATCACAAACACAAATTCATTCAGCCAAATATTCAAAAAATCATATCTAATAAAGATTTATTTAAAAGTTTTGTTGCAGAAAATTCAGAATTATTAGAGTTTGGAGACACAAATGCTTGCTCTACGGCTCTTGTGAAATTGAAAATCAAAGAATCAGCATACACTTATTGCGAAAAATTGGTTAGTAGTCGTGGCATAATGATGATTCCATCCGAAATGTTTGATTATGGTAATTCGCATGTTAGAATAGGTTTTGGCAGAGAAAACTTTGCTGAGGTTTTGAATGTTTGGGGAGATTTTATTAAGCTATTATATTAAATCTATGTTCAACTTTAAATTAGTAATATTTGTTGTTCGTAAACAGCAAAATATTATTAAAGTGTTGTTTGCAAACAACAAAATGAACTAAATTGTGTTGTTTGCAAACAACATAATTTAATAAATAACGTAGTTCTTAGACCACGAAAGATTATAAAAATTGTTAATTAAATACAACAATACTTCTGTATTGTGTTGTTTCTATTAAACATAATCTAATATAAAAAGTTGTATGTAAACAACGATAAACTATAAACAATGTTAATTGAATACAGCATTTTTTATTATAAATGTTGTATTCAAACAACAAAAAATAGATAAAATGTTGTTTATATTAGTTAAAAATGTTTATCTTTGTTGAATTAATACAACAATTATGGAAACATTACTTAAATATTCCGAAATAAAAACTGATAGAATTTCTCTTAATTTCAAAAGATATCTTCTAAACTCGCTTGTTTGGGAAGACAGACTTATTGGAATTAAAGGAGCAAAGGGAACTGGTAAAACAATACTAATGTTACAAAGAATGAAATCTGCTTATGGCAATAGTCACGAAGCTATGTATGTGTCATTAGATAATTATTATTTTACTACAAACCGTTTGTTTGATTTTGCAGAGAACTTTTATATTATGGGTGGCAGAATATTGTTTCTTGATGAAGTACACAGGTATCCTGGCTGGTCGATAGAGATAAAGAATTTGCACGATCTTTATGATGACCTTAATATTGTATTTTCGGGTTCTTCGGCACTCGAACTACATAAAGCAGAAGGAGACCTAAGCAGGCGTGCGGCAATATACAATCTTCACGAAATGTCCTTTAGAGAGTATTTGGAACTCTCTGAGAAAATGGTATTTGATACGTATTCGCTTGAGGATATAATTTCAAATCATAAAGAGATCGCAAATGAAATTACTAAAGATACTGTTATTATTCCGCTATTTAAAAAGTACCTTGAAGAGGGAGCGTATCCGTTTTTTAAGGATTCTAAAGGACAATTTTATGACAGATTGGTAAGTACAATTAATACGACTATTGAAACTGAACTTCAAATAATCGAAGGTATAAACTACAATACTGCATATAAGTTAAGACAATTAGTAGCCGTGCTTTCAGATTGTGTTCCTTTTAAAATTAACATCTCAGATTTAAGCCGTACAATTGGAATGAGCAGAGATGCTTTGCTTAGATTGTTAAAAGCACTTGATAGGGCAAATTTAATAAAGGGCATTAAAGCTGAAGGCTCTGCAATGGGTTATCTTACAAAACCAGATAAGATATATATGAACAATACAAATCTGTTAATTGCGCTTAATTCTGGTAAAGAAAATATTGACGGAACAATTCGTGAAACATTTTTTATGAACCAATTATTGCATTCACATAATGTAAAGTCGTCAAAACTTGGAGATTTTCTTATTGATAGTAAATACACTTTTGAGGTAGGCGGAGCAAAAAAAGGTTATGCACAAATTGCTGGTGCTGGAGATTCGTATATTGCAGCCGATAATTTAGAGGTAGGTTACGGAAATAAAATTCCGTTGTGGTTGTTTGGGTTTATGTATTAAAATGAAATTTGTTTCGTTTGGATTTATGAGGGTTGATAAGCTTTAAATGTGCATTTTTACTTTTGTGTCAAATTCAATCAATAATGTTTATGTCCCTTCGACAAAAGCTTACTTCGACTGGCTTACTTCGACTGGCTCAGCACATCGCAGCACATCGCAGGACATCGCCTAACGGACAAAATAGAAACTTACAATAGTAATTTTCTAACTGTAACTAATCCAATATTATTAACATTTTTTCGTTTTATTATAAAACTCATACAACCATATTGTTTATGGTTTACACTTTAAAACATAGTATGAACACATCAAAAAGTGAAATATTGATAAAAGAATGTTTGCGAGGTAATAAAAAATCTCAGAAAGAGCTGTTTGATACCTATAAAAACGCAATGTTTACTGTCTGTTTGCGTATTACGGCAAATGAGGAGGATGCTAAAGATGCTTTGCAAGAGGGGTTTATTGCTGTTTTTAACGGCTTACATTCTTTTAAATCGAAATCCACAATTGGTGCTTGGATAAAAACCATTATGGTAAGAACTGCTTTGAGAAAAGTTAGGAAAATATGGTTTGAAGATGTTGAGGACATAAAAAATGTAAGTGTGGAATTTGATAGCGATTTTACTGGAGAAATGCTGCATAATGCAATAATGCAACTGGATGATGGGTATCGTACTGTGTTTGTGCTTTTTGAGGTTGAAGGATATTCGCATCGTGAAATTGCCAAAATAACTGGCATAAGCGAGGGAACATCTAAATCACAGCTTCATTATGCAAAAAAGAAATTAAAATCGATAATTGTAAACCACTACGAGTATGAAAGACGATAAATTAAATAATGCTATTAGTGAGCTTCCAGAATTTGAAGCTCCAGATGTGTGGAATATCATAGAAAAGAAAATTATCCCTCGACAAAGAAAGATTATTATTTTAATAGTTTTGTCTTTGTTTATCGTAATTGGAATGATATTTTTTATTAATTATAAATATTTTAAACCAGACAATAAACCTGTTATGGCAAGTGAATCTGCAAGCAAAAATGTTTCGGATGTTTTATTTAATGATGTGCCTCAAAAAGATAATGAGATTTTCACTGAATATTCCGAAGCTGGTGATTATCAAATAAGTTTGTTATCTAAAAAAGGGGCTAAAGAAATTGATATTTTAAATATTGAAAATACTGTTAATCGGAATATTGAGTTAGACCGAAAATTAAATGATAATAAGCTTGAATCTTTTTCTGAGCTTGCTGAATCTGATTTGCGAATAGAAGCAATAGTTTCATGGGAGGAGAAAGGTGATAATCTTGTGCGAAATCCGAGTTTTGAGCAATTTAGAGCATGTCCTTCGGGGATAAATGGTAGAAAATCCAGACGTTTAATTCCTGATTGGTATGTGCCAAATCGTGGAACACCAGATTATTTTAATGTTTGCGGTGCAAAAGATGCAGGTGTACCCAATAATTTTGCTGGTACTGCTAAAGCACATTCTGGCGTAGCTTATGCAGGATTGATTTTACGTCAGAATTTTACGAGAGATAACAAAATAACAGGCGAGAAACCCGTAATTTATCGGGAATATCTGCAGAATGAACTTATAGAGGAACTTATAGCGGGAAAAACATATAAAATAAAATTTTGGGTACGTAATTCATCAAAATCAAGATTTTCGGTTGATGCCGTGGCTGCCTGTTTGACACTTGAAAAAGAATGGGTAAATCATAAAGAAGTTATGGAATTGATACCTGTTATTGAAAATTCACCAGGAAATATTCTTATGAATCAAAATTACTGGGTTGCAATTGAGGGATATTATACAGCTCAAGGTGGCGAAAAGTATTTGACGATTGGTAATTTTAAAAATAATTTCTCAACAAATTATATGATGCAAGATAATGAGGCAACATTTAATTATGCTTATTATTATATTGATGATGTGAGTGTGATTGAAGTTGTGGAGTTTGTTGAAACTTATTTAATTGATTTTTTTGAAGAAACTCCAATAGGAGATGAAAATATGTCTCAAAATGAATTTTATGATACTGATTGGTAGGGTAATTTGAGCCAGAGTAGAGTATTGTATTGTAGTCTTTTGGATATTTATAAATATAGAAACAATTGCCAATCATTCAATTTATATTGCTGAAAATTGAATGAATGCTAATTGTTTTTGATATTATTCCTAAATTGCACAAATTTTATTTACAGTATCATCATGGATAATAAATCTAGTAAAAATACTCCCAAAAAAGGGCATCAGAATTTCCGAAAAAAAAAGGCTCCTATAAAAGAGACTTCTTTTAAAGTTACCGAGGAATGTGAATTGATTGAATTTTTAATGCAACAGTTCCCTGCTCGAAGTCGAAATAAAATCAAAACCTGGCTAAAAAATAAGAATATTGAAGTTAATCATCAAATTGAGACAGCATACAATCGAACATTAACTGTTGGAGATAAGGTTGTTGTGTTTTGGGGAAGGGTTTTTGAAGGTCGCAACTTAAAAGGATTGCGAATTGAATATGAGGATCAAGATGTTATTGTTGTTTATAAGCCGACGGGGCTGCTTTCTGTTGCTACTGATAAGGTGAATTTAACAGCATATAGTATTTTAAGTGATCATATAAAAGTTCAGAATCCCAAAAATAGAATTTTTATCGTTCATCGACTTGATAGAGAAACTTCTGGTTTAATGCTGTTTGCACGTAGTGTTGAGGTTCAACAATTATTACAGCACAATTGGAAGAAAATGGTTTTTGAACGTAAATACATTGCTGTAACTTCTAGTATGACAATTAGAGAGGATGGCGAGATTACGTCTTATTTGGTTGAAAGTAAGTCACTTAAAGTTTATTCTACTCAGGATAAAGAAAAAGGGAAACTTGCGACTACTCATTACAAAACTTTAAAAAGAAACGAGCCATTTTCATTAGTTGAAATTGTTTTGGATACAGGACGTAAAAATCAAATCCGCGTACACATGAGTGATTTGGGTATGCCTATTGTTGGAGATAAAAAATATGGATCTCCTGAAAGTCCGTTCAATAGAATTGGCTTACATTCTTGGATTCTTGGATTTACACATCCTATTACTAAAGAGCCAATGCAATTTAAAAGCGAAATTCCTAAGGAGTTTTTAAGATTATTTGATGATGAGTAGAATTTTACTTTATAGCCTCCATTATTTCCCCAAAACTCATAGGCGATGACACAATTTTATTTGTTTTAGAATCAACTATGAACATTGTAGGAGTAGAGAGAATATAGTAAGCATTTGCCTCAGTGCTATTTACACCACCTTGTGTAAGAATATGTGTCCACGCATTTAGTCTTTCTTTTTCTATTTCCCATTTTGGAATTTCGGTTTCAGATTCATCAAGACTAACTGCAAAAACCTTGAGTTTTGATGGGTTTTTTAGATTCCACTCATATAATTCGGCTATTATTTCATGACAGTACTCGCAATCAGCCGACCAAAATAAAACAAGTTTATAAGGGGCCTCGGTTTTATAATTATGGAAATTTGTTTTTGTTCCAGAGGCCTCAGAAAATGTAAAGTCTGGAGCGAGAACTCCGTTTTGAAGTGATTGAATTCCAGTAACACGTTTTTCGATTTCTTTTCGTTTATATGTCATGCAATTAGGGTCTTTTGTGTATTTTTCAAGCATCGTAATTCCTTCTTGAATATTCATTGACTCATATCCATTGAAAAAATAATCGACCATCCAACCGTAAAAATATGGGTCGCCTTTTTTTGATTTTTCGATAGCTGTTTGTCCTGCAGTAATAAAAAGTGAGCTTACCATTTCATAAGAAGAAGCGAGCTCTATGTATTTATTTACATAGGTATCCATCCAATTTTTAAGATACGATACTCTTAATATTTGTGTGTTTGAGAAATCCATGCCCTCAAAATAATTATCAATAATACTTTGTCGTTGTTGAAAGCTGTTTCCATTCCAGTTAATGTTTGGGACATAATAGAAGTAAAACATATTTGAGCAAAAAAGATTTTTGTGTTCGTTTATTTGTTCGTCAATCCAATTATTATGTTTTGTGCATCTTTGCGAATATTCTTCTATGCCAGCTTTATAAACATCTGATGTAGAATTGTCATAGCTTAATAAAAATGTTTGCAAAATGTCTAACATATTCATGTTTTTAACCGCCTTTCTTGTGAAATTTGTTAAGGTTTTATTTTCAATATCATTCTCGCTAAAGTATGTGCTGTCTGAATTATTTATAAATAAAGGATTTGCATAAAGCTTAATGTCTTTATCATTTAAAATAATCATTTTTTCGGCAGTTTGCGGTTTTTGTGTTTGTGGGGATGAGTTGAACTCGAAGTAAACTATAAATTCTCCAGGGAGGTAATTTTGTGGAATATCAATACTTACAGTCTGATCTTGTTGTATATCTTTAAATTCTTGAATTAGATTATTTTTGCTTTCGGCAATTGAATAAACATATATATTGCTTTGTTTAATGCCTAATAGTGTAACTTGCAATTCAGTTCCTTTTGCAAAAGATGAGATAAAAGTAGTTAAACAAATAATGGTAAATAAGGCAAATATTCGAAGACTTGTTTTCATATAATATTATAATTTTATCGGCAAATGTAAGATTTAGGTTTTAGTATTACAAATTGTTTTTGCAGAAAAAAAGTTTTCGTTAATTAAGCATACTTTATTATTAAAATTTAAGAATTTTAAATAATGATGCTAAAGCAAGTGGAAGAAATAAAAAAAATACAGTTGGCTAAAGCCAACTGTAAAAGATATTTTTACAATTAATAAATTATTCTCTTTTTGTCTGTTTATTCATTTACTGAGGTTTAAATTGTCTTCAATTTACTTGCAGAAAATAGAATTTGATTTATTTGTCGGTAATGTAAAGTCAAAATTCTACTACAAATTTAAGGCTAATCTTTAAATTTGGGGATTGCTGATTTGCGAATAGGTCAGTAGTTCTGTGATTTTAGTGGTGTTATGCCAGTTTTACAACATATAGAGTACAAATTGTTTTTCATTTCTCAAATTACCTGCATCACTCGAATTGCAAATAAACCCGAGCGAGCGGTTGGGAATTATATATAAAAAGCAGCAAATTATTTAAATTATATCGAAATCTGTTTATCGGTTTGCAGTTCAGTTTTTTTTTATATGATTACACAGCTAATCGCATGAACGGCGAAGCCCTCACTGCAAGTAATAATGCGGGATAATTCGGCTAATGACTTTCTTTTTTAGTTGGTCGATTTCTATTTCGATATGTCCATGATTTGTGTTATCAATACAATACGCTGCTACAAATTCGTCTAAACTAAGTTTTTGCTCAGGAATAGGAGGGAAGATACTTTGTTGAATACAGCCTTCGATTCCTGTAGGCATACCATCGGAGCCAAGTATTAGATCTTTGCCAGGAATAAAATCAGCTTTATCAATAAGCATTCTAAAAGGATTGTTGGCTTTGCAATATTCTTTATCAAGACGATCGCTATAAATGACAGAATCCATGTTAAAGTTTGGTTGCATGCTTAGAATTAAACCTAAATCTTTAGCTCTAAAAGCTTGTTTTTTTGTAATAAACTGGGCGTGTTCTATTCTTATAGGATATTTACCTATTTGATTTTTATTTTCTTCAAGACAAGTTATAGCTTGTTCAATTGCAATGTCTCCAATACAGTGAATTGCAATGCCAGTATTAAATTCTAAGATTTGCTCAATTTTTTGAGAAAGTTCTTGGTTTGCGTAAGTTAAAATCGGATTTGAATTGATTTTATAGCTTTTTATTGCTGCGGTATTAGCACCTAATGCCCCGTCTGTAAAGATTTTAACTCCTTTGCAAACAGATTTTTGTTTATTATTTAACTCTAGGAATAAATCGGGAGATGTCCATATTTCTGTACGTTCATTTTTGTTGTTATTTGATAAAAAATCAATAATCGCAATATCTGTAACAAACATATCCGATGCGAAATAAACACCTTTTGATAGAAATAAATTTAAGTCAGTTTCATAACTATTTTTATTAAATTTGTTTAATGCCGAGATATATGCTAAAATTCGCATTAAGTTTTTCTCAACCCAATTTTGATTGTTATTATTTTCAATCCAAGTTGGGAAATCCGTTTTTATTATTTCGGCAGCCGCTTCGTTAAACAGATATTTATGTAATGAATTATTTATGATAATCAGCGGAGGAAATCTGTTAATATCTGCGTCAGAAAACTTATAGTAAGCATCAAACCATCCTTTTACAATTGTAATATTAGAATGTTGATGTTCGCCGATAATTTGTAGAGCTTTATCTTTTGAGTTGATAGTGAACAAATCTATTGCCTTATTCAGAGCAGAATAGGTAAAAAAGTGATTGTGATTATCTTTAAGCAGTGGGATTTTTATCATTAGTCATCTTCGTATAAGAGTTCATCGTCATCATCTATTTGTCCTACGATTTTAAACTCGGTGCGTCTGTTCTTTTGTCGCCCTTCGGGATTGTCTGTGCCATCGGGATTGCTGTTAGGTGCAATTGGCTGTGTTTTACCATATCCTTTTGCCACGAGCCTCTCTTTATCGATTCCTTTATTAATTAGGTAGTCCACAACAGATTGAGCTCTATCTTGGGATAGTTTCATGTTAAACGCCTCAGTATCAATACTGTCGGTATGTGAGCTGATTTCAATTATTATATTGGGATACGTTTGAAGAATTTTATAAATAGTGTTATCAACAGTTTTTTTTGCTTCATTTGTTAATTCTGATTTTGCGAATTCATAATAGATATTTTTTACGACTAAAGATTGAGCTGGAAAAGTACTAACCATAATTGCATCCATTACAATAGTGTCTGATATTATCATACCTTTTGTTGTTAGTGGAAGCCTTATTTCCTTTTTATTAACATCTTTAACGGAAATTATATAATCTTTACCCTGCTCTAAGTTGAAAAAATAATTTCCAGGACTTGTAAGACAAGTTTTAATAAAATATTCCTTTCCATTACCGTTAAGAATATACAAGTTTACTGGATAATCATGGAGTAATTCAATATCATCACTTTTGTCAAGGACATTAAGGTCGAGACTTAGGTTTGCTTTGTACTCATCTTTAATACTAAGGAAGAAAAGCGAATCGGTGATGCCAAAAACTTTTCCTGTTACCGCAATGTTTATATAGTCTCTGTGAATAAACTCGTATATATCATCGCAGCAATTTTCGTGTCGTAAAGAATATCCGCCGCTACGGTTTGAAGTAAAGAAACCTCTTTCTCGGGAGTCTTCTAAGATGTAATAAAGGTCGTCAAAACTTGAGTTTATAGGGTATCCAACATTTTTAGGCTCATCAAAACTTTTTCCTTCGCCAAATGTTTTATAGATATCGAAACCTCCTAATCCAGGATGTCCTTCGGAGCTGAAGTACAGAGTCTTAGTGTCTATGTTATAATATGGAGTGATTTCATCTAATACAGTGTTTACTCTTTTTCCACAATTTTTAGGTTCTTTCCATGTTTCTTTTCTGGGGTCGTAATATGTAAACCATATATCTTTCCCTCCTCTACCTTCTTCTCGGTCTGATACGAAATATAAAACATCCGTATTTTTTCGTGAAACGCCGATTGTGGGCATAGTATTACTTGTCATCGGAGTATTTATTACTTCGGGTAATTCTACTGGTTCTTGCCACTCATTGTTTTTTAGTTCTGAAACAAATAATTTACATATTATATTATGTTTAAAATCTTTTTCA
Source organism: uncultured Bacteroidales bacterium (assembly GCA_964397745.1). Taxonomy (GTDB): domain Bacteria; phylum Bacteroidota; class Bacteroidia; order Bacteroidales; family ML635J-15; genus Bact-19. Next base: position 14,675 of record CAYNKH010000008.1, read on the forward strand.
CATCTTGAGAAATAGAATCTTTGTTTATCATCAGAAAAAGCACCATTGCCTGTATTAGTATTGTGTCCATTAATAGTTTTGTCCCATTCGCCAAGGTTTTTCCATTTATTGTTTGCTTGGCGTTGAGCAATATAAAATTTGCGAGTTGGAAGCGTGTCTTTATCGGGGTCGTAAAATTTTATTTCTTTTTCTGGTAGAGAAGCAAATATTAGTTTGTTATTGTCGAAAGGGATAGGTGAAAATTCGATATGAGGTTTATTAACAGCGGTATCGAGCAAAGTTATAATTACATTTAATGCACTATCTTTTATTCCAGAAATTGCTGCAATCCCTTTGATATAGTCTTTAGCAAGTCTGTTGTATTCTTTTAAATCCCTTTCACGTTTGGTTTCAGCAATAAAAAGAGAAAAGTATTTATCGGCTTCCTCATAATCGGCAAGAATATGAAGACACCGAGCGTAATTAAATAAATCGAGAAAATTCTTTTTTGGTGCAGTTTTATATGATTTTAAGAGATAAATCTTGGCTTGAGTGTAGTTTTTTTCACGCAAGTATAGATTTCCTAATGCACTTAGAACTTTAGGCTTATCGGGTTTAAGCTCATCATAAATAAGATAATAATCGATTGCTGAAAAGATATCTCCAGATTTATGAGCAATTTTAGCTTGTTTTAAAACCTGCATAGGTCGATAGGTTTGAGTTTCGGAATCTTTATCTTTTTGTCCAAAACTTACCGTATTAAAAATTATTATTATTAGTGTTAAGAAATAAATTTTCTTCATAATCAAACCTGTTTATTTTTCGCCCTAAAAATTTATAATATTCTCAATATCTTAAACTATTTAGATGTTTTTTTAATTTTAATATCTATCACAAGGAAGTGCTACTTTAGTAAGGTGTTTTGTTAAATCTTTATAAATAATTGAAATTTCAAAAGCACCTTTATTGTTAGTCGCCGCACTTAATTTTGATATATTGATGTCGTAGCTTAAACCTACATCAAAACCGTATAAACTCATTCCTCCTGTAAAAATAATTGCATCAAAAGTGTTAATTGCTGTTCGTCCTTGTATTCCGACAAATACTTTTTCGATCATTTTACCTTGAGGCATTAAATAGTATCCTAAAGTGCTAATTACCCAGTCTCCAGCTCTTTTGTGATACATTGTCAGCAAATTTGGTTTGATGACAATATTCTTTTTTAATGAATATTCGAGACCTCCGTGCATCACTAATCTCATAGGCAATTTGTCTTCGGCTCTTAAAAAAGATTCTTTAGGGTTTATTATGTGAAACAATGCAAATCCTGCAAATGGATTTAATTTACCAGTTTTACCTTTATATGCAAGACCCAGGTTAAGATCAGGATAATTAATGTTTTCTTCCCAAGTGTTAATATTATTTGGTAAATCGGGGTCAAAATATCCAGTATTTGTGTTGTATTGGCTGGGAAGCGTTAAACCATCTACCGAAAATGCTTTAACAACATATCCTAATTGAACACCAATTCCAAAATTATGGATATTATCGATTGTGAGCATATAATTTCCCGAAAGGAATAGCTTGTTTACAGTAAGTTGGCTGCTTCCTGACTTATCATTAACAAAAAACACTCCGAGTCCGAAATTTGAATTTTTGTTTAGTTTGAAAGGTTTGTCAAAACCAGCCGAGATAGTGTTGTATGGAACGCCGATAGCACTCCATTGAGTACGATAATTATTGGTAAAACGCCAATTTCCGTCAAAAAAACCTGTCTCCGCGGGATTTAACGACATAGGAGAAGCATAAAACTGACTAAAGTGAATGTCCTGTGCATACACGGTTTTAATTGTTGTTAAACAATAAATTATAAGTACCGATAAAAAAATAATTAACTTTTTCAATGCTTAATGTTTTATAATTCGTTCAAATATAGTATTTTTGTTTGGAAAGAAACAAATTTTTTTTAAAAAAAAGCATTGTAACATGAAAAAAGGGATAGTTTTACTTTTTGGATACTTGTTGTTATTTACTTTTGGTGCATTAGCACAAGTTGTTGTGAGTTTTGATGCCTCTGTAACAAAAGCCTGTGCTCCAGTAAATATTAATTTTACAAATACTACAACAGGATGTGCAGGAACCGAAACTTATTATTGGGTAAGTGGTACGGGAGATGTTTCAAGTTTAGAAAATCCAACATTTACATACTCTAATGGAGGGAATTATACGGTTTCGTTGACAATTACTTGTGATGGGACACCATATACTGAAACTATGGTGCTTACGATATATAATCGTCCAACTGCTGATTTTGATGATACACACTTAACTGGTTGTGTTCCTTACACTGCAAATTTTACAGATCAATCAACACCTGGTAATGGGGCAATTATGACATGGCAATGGTATTTTGGAGATGGAACAAGTTCTGCTATTACAAATCCTTCGCATACATATAATACAAGTGGGAATTTTAATATTAGTTTGATTGTTACAGATGCTAATACTTGTACAGCACAACATACTATTAATGCTATGGTATCAGTTGCTGCACCGCCAGTTGTTAGTTTTTTGGCTGATAAACCCTCGTATTGTTTGACACCACATGAGGTTGCTTTTACTGCAAATATTATTACATCGTTTGGACTTGGTTATACTCTTGACTGGGATTTTGGAGATGGTTCGCCTCATGGTTCTGACACTCCTGTACCTCATACTTATACTGCGGATGGTTTTTATGATGTCTCATTAACAGCAACAGATGATTATGGCTGCGAAACAACAGTTGTTTATAATGATTATGTGCAAATAACTACTGCAACTGCAGATTATTTAGTTTTGGAAGGAGATATTGTTTGTAAAAATGAAAATGTTCATTTTCAAAATGAAACTAGTTATTTGTGTTCGTGGGATTTTGGTGATGGAAGTCCTGTGAGTTATTTGAATACTCCAGTTCATGTTTATAACACTTCGGGTGAAAAGAATGTTACTTTTACTGTTGACCCTGGAGGCCCTTGTGAAACAAGTGTAAGCTTTATACTTACAGTTGAAGAAGTTACCGCTTCTTTTACTACTAATCCGACGGATTTATATTCTTGTGTGGTACCTTTTAGTGTTGAGTTTATAAGTAACGTTTCATCAAATGTTACTGGTTATTTTTGGGTTTTTAATGATGGAGGAACATCAAATCTTCCAAATCCAACTCATGAGTTTACATCAGCAGGTGTTTTTTCTCCAGCATTAATTGTTACAACCGATAATGATTGTTCTTATACATATATTACTCCTGTAGTTGTAATAAATATTCCTGATGCAAGTTTTGTTGCAGATTCAACGGAAGGATGCGAACCTGTTAATGTTGAGTTTACTTATACTGGTACAACACCACAAGATGATATTGTAAATTACAACTGGGATTTTGATAATGGACAAGTAAATACTGATGGAGGATCTATTGAAACTACTACTTTTAATGCAGGTGATTATACGGTAAGCCTTACAATTACTGATGATAATGGGTGTGTGGGAATGTCAACTATTGATATTACAATAGGAACACCCTATGAACCCGCAATTGATGTTTTTGATAATGATGACGAACATTCGCCCTTACCTTTAGACCATATTATTTGTGCACAGGATACTTTGGCTCTTTGGCTCGAAGAATGGGATTGGGAAGATTATGAATTTACTTGGTGGATTGATTCATCAAGCAACCAAGATGCAAACCAAGAATATACCGAATATGCTTTTGACCAAGATACGGGTTGGGTTTATCTCCACATGATTACATTATATAATGGTTGTAGGGATACTCTTTTTTGGGATAGTTTGTATATTCAGGGACCAATCATTAATTCGATTAATAACACAACAGATTGTGCAAGTCCATTATATTTTGTATTTACACTTGATCATACAGAAGCTGAAAATTGGGATTGGGAGTTTTATTATATTGAAGGATCAACAAAAATTCCTGTTGAATCTGATATTGGGTCAACTGATGAAACATATCCCATAACATTTCCAGCTCAACGGAGCTATTGGTGTAAAGTAACTGCATATAATTCGATAACTGGCTGTGAGTTTATAGACTCGGTGCAAGTAAATGTATCTTCGCCGCAGGCAATTTTTGCATTATTAGATAACGAAGTATGTGCTCATACATTGATTACTTTAAATGGGAGTTTGTCTCAAAATATTACTGAATATTATTGGGATTATGGCGATGGTACAAATTCGGATTGGATAACAGAACCTGCTGTGCAGCACGAATGGGCACAAGTAGGATATTATACAATAACACTTACTGTACGAGACGGTAATGGTTGTGAAAACTCAATTACTGATGTGATTCATATTTTAGGCCCCGAGATTTATATGACTGTTGATGAGACTTATGGATGTAATAGTTTGAATGTTACGTTTACAGATGCTTCATTAGCTGCTGAACCGATAGCTCAGGTAAGATGGGATTTTAATAATGGCGATCAACTTACAGGATCTCAAGTACAGTATTTATTTGATGAGGACGGGACTTACTCTGTTACTGTTCATGTTACGACAGCTTCGGGTTGTTGGCATGATACTACATTCGTTGATTTGATTACCGTTGCATCTGTAAATGCCGAGTTTTCTGCACCTGTGCAAATTGCTTGTGTTGGAGAAGAAGTATTGTTTAATGCAACAGAAACAGATCCGACTTATACTTACACTTGGAATTTTGGAGAAGGAGCGAATGTGGTTGGAAATGAGTCCGAATCATCTCATATATATTCAGTAGGAGGAAAGTTTGATGTGTATTTGCACGTTGACAACTTATTAGGCTGTACTGATGAGGCGACTTATTCAAAGTATATTATTATTCAAGAGCCGACTGCAAATTTTAGCCTTGCAAATTATTCATTGCCTTGCTACCCTGCTGAACCTGAAATTATTCAAAATAGTTCAGTTGTTCCTCCCGAAACGCCTCTTACATATCAATGGATTATGGGTACAAATGATACTGTAAATGTTGAGGAACCTGAGTATTTATATACTCTGCCAGGTACTTTTAATATTATACTAAATATAGAAACCTCTGCGGGTTGTACTGCCACTTATTCTCAAATACTTGTAATTGATGGACCTTCGGCTGATGCTTTTATAAGTGATACTGTAGCATGTGTTGGACAAGAAATAGAATTTGAACTTACAAATATGCAGAGTGTTGATGATTTTGAATGGGTTGTTGGTGGTGGTAATGCCTATGATATTACATCTTTTACACACTCTTACGATCTTGTCCCACCAGAGGGATATTATCCTGTTACATTGATATTGACTTCGGGAGCTTGCGTTGTTACATTTGTTTATGATATTTCTGTTTTTGATGTAACAGCCGATATTATTGTTACAGATCCACAGGCAACGATAATTACTGATGGGGCATGTTCGCCTTTCGATGCTTTGCTTACAAGCGATTCGGAAAATGCTGTTTACCACACTTGGTATGTTGATGGGGAGGAATATGGCTCAGGAAACCCAGTAGAGGAAATTGTGTTTCAAAATAGCGGTGTAGATGACGTAAGTGTTGAGATTTCTCTTGCAATTGAAGACGACCATGCTTGCACCGATAGTGTTTCTAAATCAATAAGTGTTTATGCTTTGCCACAAGTTACAATTCATAATGATACAATTATTTGTTATGGTAATGAGTTAGGTATTTATGTAACAGGTGGAACAAGTTATATTTGGTCGCCAGATATGGCAATATCTGATATTAACAGTCCTACACCAAGTCTTAGTCCAACTGATAATATAATGTACACTGTTCAAGTTTTTAATGATAAGTTATGCGAAAGCTCCGATTCTGTTTATATAACCGTGATACAAGAACCTAATATTATTCTTACTCCCGAAATCGACTCAATATTGATTGGAGATACGGTGTTTTCTAATTTAATTGCCGACCAAGAGAATTTAACTTACAATTGGACACCTCAGACATTTATTTCGTGCAATGATTGCCCAATGCCATATTTCTATCCACTTGAAAGTACAAGATACAATCTTAAAGTTGAGGATAGTTTACATTGCTTTAGACATAATTATTATATTGATATTATTGTAAGAGAAGAATATTCTCTTGATGTACCAATGGCATTTACTCCTTTGGGAAATGATGACAATCGAATTGTATATGTAAAAGGTTTTGGAATAAAAAAACTCTTGCAATTTAGAATTTTTAATCGATGGGGCGAAGAGGTCTTTTATTCCGACGATATAAACAAAGGTTGGGATGGATATTATAAAGGGCAAATACAGAATATTGATACTTATAGTTATTATGTTGAGGCAGAAATGTACGATGGCTTAGTACAGACGAAAAAGGGACATATAATGCTAATAAGGTAATATTAACTGGTTTTTTCTTTCCACACCCTTTTGTCTCCTAAAAAGAGGCTGCTCGAATGATACGGGGAATAGTAAGTTTGGCTAATGAAAAGTTTCGCACTGTTTATTCCGATTTGCAAAAATCTATTGTAGCAGGGTAAATGTTCTAAAAATTTTGTTAGACACTGTGGCAAAAATATTAGTTTTTTTGTTTTTACTTGAGATATTAGTGTTATATTTGCACTTTACTATAAATAAAGTATGAATTAAGTCTGTGTACTAAGCATAAATTAAGCTTGAATTATAAAACTAATAGAAAATTAAAGATGCTTTATCGGTAAGAACGCAAACCAGATTAAAATGAAAGCAAGAAAATTTACATTAACATTATTTGTCGTCCTATTATTTTCAATATTAAATTATTGCTTTTCACAAGATTTATTAACGGTTAAAACTCTTGTGAAAATCAAAGAAAATGCTGGTGTTTTTATAAAAGGTGCTGTAAAAGGAGAAGGTGCTGGAAAAATAACAAATAATGGCATATTAAAACTGACCGACAATTGGACAAATAATGTATCATCTTCCTTTTTAAGCGGAACAGGTGAAATTGTATTTAATTCATCGACAGCAACACAAATTATTGGAGGCAGTGCAACTACCACATATAATAAGCTTACTGTTAATAATAGCAGTGCTAGTGTGTTAATGGCACAGAACATTTCTGTTAGTAATTTATTGAGCATGACTAATGGACAGTTAGATTTGAATAATGCTACTCTTGTTCTTGGTCCAAGTGCGGACATCGTAAACGAAACTAATACCAATCGCATTAAGGTTGGTAACATTACTAGTAACACAGGAACAATCCAAACAACACGCACATTAAATAATGTTACCAATTTTAATCCCGGAAATCTTGGCGTATCAATTACCACCAATTCTAACTTAGGTGAAATAACCATTGTGCGTGGGCATCAGGTACAATCAGGAATTGGTAATTTCTCAGAAAATAAATCCATTGCCCGTTACATAGAGTTACGAAATTTATCAGATGAATTTATAGATTTTAAACTTGATGCAAGCAATATAATTAGTATGAATTATTGGGATGCCGAACTTAACGCACACACAGAATTAGAATTGGTACAATACCAATGGATAAAAGAGGGCAGTGGAGAATGATGGACACCACTTTTAGGAAATATTAATACAACAAATAACTTATTTACACCAGATAACAGCCCTTATTCATCTTATTTTGATGAGCCAAACTGGTATAGCCAAAGTTTTTATGGAAAATACACTCTTACCAGTACGTCATATCCCTTGCCAGTAGAATGGCTTTATTTTATTGCTGACTGGGAAGATGAAACATATAGCACAGTGAAATTGAAATGGGAAACGGCCTCAGAGGTTAATGTTGATTATTACGCAATCCAACGCTGCGAAAATGCAAACTGGGAAACCATAAAAACTACGAGTGCAGCAGGGTTTAGCACACAAAATCTTGCATACACAGATTACGATGAATCACCACCAGCAGACTCTGATATTATTTTTTACCGCCTAAAACAAATTGATTACGATGGTAACTATAAGTATAGCGATGTAGATGTTGTTGTGCGTTCAGAAAATGCCGTTGATATCATTTCCATTTTTCCTAATCCTGCTGATGATGAAATAAACCTTGAAATTGTATCCATTAAGAATACTCAAACATATATATATGTATTGGATAAATTGGGAAAAGCAGTGATATCGAGGCAGGCTGAGATTGTAAAAGGAAAAAATGAATTTAGCCTTAACATTAGTCATCTTGCCCCATCAATATACACCATATTGGTAATTACAGAATCAGGACATCATAAAACACAAAAAGAATTTGTCAAATAATAGAAAACATAGTCGGAAATTAAATCAAAAAATTAATCAGGATTTTACTCCAATTGTCATGTCTTTCGGGCAGGGGTTCTCAAAATTCAACTAAATTAATTATCAAAAACTTTAACTTATAAATTATGAAAACAAAAGAATTAAAAAACACCCAAAACTCTTCAAATACCTTTTGTTTTGGGTTTAGAAATTTGAAATTTACCATCGGCATTTGTACGACTTTGCTGCGTTATGCTGGATTAGCTTTGTTGTTATTTGTTGCTTTTAATTCGGGATTTGCTCAAAACGTTGGTATTAACAACGAAAATCCAGATAATTCGGCATTATTAGATTTAACATCAACGGAAGGTGGATTACTTATACCGCGTATGACAACAACACAGCGGGATGCCATCGATCTTACTGGGAATCCGCAAAGTGTAATGATTTTTAACACTGTTGATAATTGTTTTCAAGCATACAATAATAATGAAAGCCAGTGGGAAAACATTTATTGCTTTGAGAGTAGTTCCCAAACAATAACTATTTGCGGGGAAGGAACTGCTATTGTTGAAGTTACCAATCCTAACACGGGAAAAATATGGATGGATAGAAACCTCGGTGCATCGCAGCAGGCAAACTCTTCCACCGATTACAAAGCTTACGGAGCTTTGTTTCAATGGGGTAGATTAAGTGACGGACATGAATGTATTACATGGACAGGTTCTGCAAGCGGAACACCGCAATCTTCGACAACTACTACATTAGCAACAGGAGATAGTCCTGGGCATGGCAATTTTATAATTACTAGTACCTCTCCTAATGATTGGCGTAATCCATCAAATCACGACCTATGGCAAGGTGTGGGTGGCACTAACAATCCTTGCCCCAGTGGTTACCGTTTACCAACCAGAGCAGAATGGGAAGCCGAGAAAGGAAGCTGGAGTACCAGTAATGCCGCTGGTGCTTTTGCCTCACCGCTTAAGTTACCCGTGGCGGGCTTCCGCAACGGCAGTTCTGGTTCTCTTAATAGTGGTGGCGGTCATTATTGGTCGAGTACTGCAAATAGTTCCACACCTGTTACGGCAACGGCCTTGGATTTCTCTAGCAGCAATGCAATGTTTTTTTATGGCAACAGGGTTAACGGATGTTCTGTACGTTGTATTAAGGATTAAGTAAGTTAGAAAGCAGCAATTTCATAAACGTTAGGTACATCCCTTTGTACTTTTTAACTTTTCACTTTCTTTCTAACACTCTTTTTTACCGTTCACTCTGATTTGCAATCTAAGTCAGTGAGTAACAAGTTTACAATCTTTCCTCTTCGCATACTTTCATACTTTCATACTTTTTTACTTTCTAACTCATCAAATTTTTAATAACTTTGCAAAAACATTATTATGATAGTTATAACAGGTGCAGCGGGTTTTATTGGTAGCAATATGCTTGCTGAATTGCTCGAAAGGTCTTATACTGACCTTATTTTGGTTGATGATTTTTCTAAATTAGAGAAAAAGCAAAATTATATTGATAAGAATGTAAAAGAGCTTGTTAACAGAAATGATTTTGGAAAATGGTTAGATGAAAATCATAAATTTGTACAAATAGTATTTCATCTTGGTGCCAGAACTGATACAGCCGAATTTGATATCGAAGTTCTTTACAAGTTAAACACCGAATATAGTAAAATGGTTTGGCGTAAGTGTTGCGAATATGGATTGCCATTAATATACGCATCGTCTGCCGCAACTTATGGTATGGGCGAGCTTGGATTTAGTGATACTGAAAACCCAGAAAATCTTAAACCATTAAATCCTTATGGTGTTTCAAAAAATGATTTTGATAAATGGGTCTTGACACAAGAGAAAAAACCATTCTTTTGGGTGGGGCTTAAATTCTTTAATGTTTATGGTCCGAATGAATATCATAAAGCTCGAATGGCATCGGTAATATATCATGCTTTTAATCAAATATCAAAAACTGGCAAATTAAAATTATTCAAATCTCATAATCCCGATTATTTGGACGGGGAGCAAAAACGCGACTTTATTTATGTAAAAGATGTATGTGATATTATGGCTTACTTTATGCTAAATCGCAGTAAATCAGGAATATATAATGTTGGTACAGGAGTGGCGGCTACATTTAATCAACTTGCCGAATCGGTTTTTGCAGCATTAGGAAAAGAACCTAATATTGAGTTTGTTGATACGCCCAAAGATATTCGAGATAAATATCAATATTATACTTGTGCAGATATTGCAAAATTAAGAGCTGCAGGATATGCTAAAGAATTTAGTAGTATTTTTGATGGTGCAGATGATTATATAAAAAACTATCTAATTGACAATAAAATTCGTTAGAGATATGTCGAATAGCAAAAAACATTATAAAGGTGAAGTGGAAGAGAGTAAAGCTGATAGTTCTGCACTTGTTGTAAATAGCGGAATTGAGCAACCACCTCAAATAAATCCGAATATTCTAAAACATCGTAGGCAAAAAAAAGAACTCTCTGTTAATGATTATGTAAATGGCATTTTAAAAGGGAATGTCAATATTTTGAGCCAAGCTATAACGCTAATTGAAAGCACTTTACCCGAACATTTTGAATTGTCTCAGGAGATTATTGCAAAATGTTTGCAGTATGAAAAAAAATCAGTTCGTATTGGAATAACAGGAGTGCCAGGGGTTGGAAAATCAACTTTTATTGAGGCTCTTGGTATGCATATTGTAAATTCTGGACAAAAATTAGCTGTTTTGGCAATAGATCCAAGCAGTGAACGTAGCGGAGGTTCTATTCTTGGAGATAAAACACGAATGGAAGATTTATCTGCTCATGCAAATGCTTTTATTAGACCATCGCCTTCGGCGGGTTCACTCGGCGGTGTTGCTCGTAAAACTCGTGAAAGTATTATTCTTTGCGAGGCTGCTGGTTATAGTACAGTTTTTATCGAAACTGTAGGAGTGGGGCAATCCGAAACGGTTGTACATTCAATGGTAGATTTCTTTTTATTACTTATGCTTGCGGGTGCCGGAGACGAATTACAGGGTATAAAAAGAGGAATAATGGAAATGGCAGATGCAATTGCAATTAATAAAGCCGATGGTAATAATGTGCAAAAAGCAAATCTTGCGAAAGCTCAATATCAAAATGCGTTGCACCTTTTCCCACCAACCGAATCGGGCTGGACACCAAAAGTAATTACCTGCTCAGCACTCGAAAATACTGGTATCAAAGATATTTGGGATACTATTTTAAATTATTTAGAATTAACTGAAAATAATGGCTTTTACAAACATAATAGAAATAGCCAAGCTAAATTTTGGATGCATCAAACCATTCAGGAGGCAATAAAAGATAGATTCTATCAAGATAAAAAAATGAAAAAAGATATTGTTGAATTAGAGAGACAAGTTGTTAAAAATGAACTAAGTAGCTTTGTTGCTGCAAATAAACTTATTGACTTATATTTTACAAAATAATGATTGGACAAAAAATTGTATATCAAAAATTAGATGAATTAGGTATTGACTTTAAGTATTATGAATCTCCTCGTGATTTCTCAACCGAAGATGATGGGAGTTTTTGGAAACAAATAAATGCAACACGATGCAAGAACTTATTTATGCGAAATCATAAAGGGAATAGACATTTTTTGATAATATCCGATTATTACCGTGATGTGGATATAAGAATACTTGAGCAAAAGTTTAAAAAAGGTAAAATATCGTTTGCTTCCCAAAAACGAATTGATAAATGGATTAAAGGAGTACCAGGAGCTATCTCGGTGTTTAATTTGTTTAATGATACCGAAAATCACGTTGAAGTGTTTATTGATGAAACATTAAAGACAAAATCTAATCTTACTTTTTTACCTAATGAGTTAAATGCTTTACTTGCTATAAGTTTCGATGACTTTATTAAAATTTTAGAAACCTCTGGTAATTATTTTGAGTTTTTAAATTTGTCAGACCTAAGCTAAGCTGAGATTAATTATTTATAATAAGGAACCCGAAATTTTTTAGTGCAAAAACCTACATCCCAAATTGCAATAATTAGTAAAGATTCCAAAAGGCAGGAACGACCGACGTGGTCTTTTCTGTTGCTTTATAATGTATTGAAAAAACTCTTCACTCTTAGCACTTCGATAAACTCAGTGCAACGCTGGCTCAGTGCAGCGCTAGCTCAGTGCATTTCCCTCCCCGCACCCTTTTGTGCCGTAAAGGTAGGTCTACACGCTTGTTGTATACAGCATTAGCGTAGAATTTTTCTTTTAGAGGGGGGGCAGGGGTAGCGTTGGCAAGCGTAAGTTTCTTCACACTTCACACTTCGGCAGGTCAGTGCGGCACTCTTCTCTATTCATTCCTTCTCAAAACTCAAACCAAAGTTTTCATTATTTGCACTAATTTTCAGAATATAATTTCCACTTGTGAAATCTGCAATATTTACAACATTTAGTCCTTTATGAACATTTACTGTTTTAACTAATTGCCCTAAAGAATTGAAAATTTCAGCGTTTCCGCTTTTCCCGAATACATTGGAGAAAAATTAAGAGCAGCCTCTCTTAAAAATTCTTGATTCTCCAAAAGCAATGCTTTATCATAAACACTATCCTGTATTGAGGAAATAAATATATCGTGTATATCGCAATAATGCTGAATTTCTGTTATAATGTTGTCATCCTGCAAACTTGTAGCATAAACTCTTAAATCATCAAGAGTGTTTTGTGCATCAGTAAAATCTGTTTGTGCCAGTTGCAAATTAAATCTGTTAACATAGTTCATACTGTTTACGTCTGCAGTGTATGTCAAATAATTTATCACAGTTTCTCTTACTGCTAGAGCAGAATCATTGGACAAACTCTAATTGATTATCTAATTATCGAAAAAAACCTACAATTTCTTTTTCATTTAAATTTCTATAGCCATATTTTTGAACAACTTGACCATCTTCAATTAGTAGAATTAAGGGCATTTTACCATCTGTTATTTTTAAAAAATAATTTGGAGATAGAATATCATAATCAAATGTCTCAAAATTATGTTCGTTTATAAAGTTTTGGATTACTTTTTCTTCACCCCAAAAAACTAATTGTAAATTATAATCACTTTCAATCTTGCCTAAAATAATTTGAAGTTTTTGTGATCCTAAATCACAAAAATGACATTGCGGAGACAGAAAAGAAATGATGTGTTTACCAGATTTTAGTTTCGATTCTTCTAAGTATTGATTTAAGCTCTTTTCTTGAAAAGTGGTATTTTTGTCGTAGGATTTACGTAACAGATTATCGGGAGGGGATATAAAGCCAATTAGCATAAAGCTAAATAAAACAATTCCAATAATTTGAAAAACTTTAAATCTTTTAAAAATATTTTTTGTATTTCTAACAAAGAATAAAAATGGAATTAAAATAATGTTTTTTATAATTGATTGGTAATGATTGAGCTGTATCTTGTCCCCAAAACAATGACAATGCTCCGTTTGCTTAGTAAAAATTAATGTAGTTATAAAAACGGTAAATCCAAGTAATATTATAATCGAAATCCATACTGTGTGCTTAGTATAAACACCTAATAGCAACATCAAACCTAAAATCAACTCGAAAGCTAGTAAAAACCTAACAAAAATTAAGCAGAGTTCTAGGTTGAGTAAGCCTAAACTATAAACGTAAATTTCAAAGTTATCTATACTTATAAGTTTAAATAAACTTGAAACACTAAATATGATTCCTAAGATGAATCTTGTTATTAGCAATGTGGTTTTCAATTTGTTGAAAAATGTATGGACATTAAAAAAACAGCCATACATTTAGTTAGATGTTAATTATTTACACTTAACTTCTGTAGTTATGCCAGCTACACTAGTTTCTGAGTTCAAATCACGGCATCTGCCATCTTCAATATGAACAGTTACTACAGAAAATTCTTCATCGTTTATTGTTGTTGTACATTTACAATCTCTTTCTTTTGAGCAGCTAGCCAAAAAAAACATACAAATCACTGCGAATCCTATTAGTGCTTTTTTCATAATCAATAATTTAATTTAACGAAAATGCCTACTCTATTTGGTTTTCAGCTACCCCATAATTCTGATTTTGTTAAAATAGTTTAAAATCCAAAAGTAAACATTTAGAGTTAATATACCAAATTCTTTTTTTTTAACATTTACATTTTTATTTCAAAAAAATAAAAATGCAGAATATCTAAAATGTTCCAAGTTTAACTGAAACATAAATCCCTGGTGAAGAAAAAGATTGGGGAGTGTAATATTGTGGAGTTTCAGGGAATAAACTGTAGTGATATTCAACTCCTGCACATAGCATAATTATTTCGGTTACAGCATATTCTACTCCAAAAGATGGGGTAAAACCAAAAAACATTCCATTGTTAATTTGTTGCCAGTTTGTATTAATAAGTCTAGTGTTTCCGATACTAAATTTCATGTCTGCTATTAGATGTAAACGTTTTTCTTTTAAGAGAGGGTATCCAATCCAAATCCCTCCGTAACTACATCCAAGTTTATAGCTGGTAGTACTGGTGTCTCGTTGGCTAAAAAAATTGGTTAATCCATTATAAAAAACACCAATACGAAAATCTTTTATCATAAATCCACCGCCACCGCCACTATAAATTGCCATTTGCGAATCTAACTTTCTAAGACTAAACATTATTGAACCGAAACCTCCCGACTTATTATCATAATCTCGCTCCTCAACCTGTGCAGATGTCGAAATTACAATACTTAGGAAAACGATGAAAACGATAGCGATTTTTTTGCTCATCAGTGAGTATAAATTTGTTTATTAATGTAAAAATACGTCTTTTTTATTAAAACAAAAATTATTTATTCTATTTATGTGTTATCTTTGGATTTTAATATCAATAAAATATTAGTTATGATGAGGTTTTTTGTTTTTGTAGGTCTTTTGTTGAGTTCGTCAATTGTGTTAGCTCAAGCAGTTATTAGCCCAGAGTTAAATCATATTATTAATTTAAAGTCTTCCGACGAACTTATTGAGGTTAATGTTTTCTTTAAAGATTATTATAAGATTGATGAACTTGCAGGGCTCTTAGATAAAGAGAATGCTAGTTTTGATAGAAGAGTTAAGAAAGTTATAGCTTTGTTAAAAGAAAATTCTGAAATATCCATGAATGCTTTTTATAAAGAGCATGAAATTATGAATTCTAATAATAAAAATTTACTAGATGCCAATGTTTATTGGGGAGTAAATATGTTAAACGTGAAAGTTAATATTAGCTCTGTTATTAAGTTTTCGGAAATGGATATTATAAAATATATTGATGTAAATAGTCCGAGATATAAAATTGTTACAGAGGCTAAACCTGAAAATGTTTCACAAAAATCTGTTGATGGCGCTGAGAAAGGATTAAAAACGATTAATGCGCATTTGTTGTGGGAGCTTGGATACACAGGGCGTAATGTTTTGTTTTTGAGTATGGACACTGGCGTTTTTCCTAATCATCCTGCTATATCGGATAATTTTTGTGGAGCTCATTTTCCTATGCAGCAATGTTGGTATGGCATCAGAAGTTCACAACCTGCTGATAATTCAGATTCGAGTCATGGTACTCATACAACAGGAACTGCTTTAGGTCTTGATAGAGCAACTAATGATACCATAGGTGTAGCTTTTAATTCGGTGTGGATAGCAAGCGATCCAGTAGCGAGTAGTACAAACGATTTACTTACTCCAACAGATTTTATGGATGTTTTTCAATGGGTGCTTAATCCTGACGGTAATCCCGAGACAACAGATGATGTGCCAAAAGTGATAAATAATTCATGGGGATATGATTACAATCTTGCTATGCAGTTTGGTGCATGTGAATTACCTGAGGCCGAAATACTTGTTGCTATTGAGACAGCCGGAATTTGCTCACCGTTTTCTGCTGGTAATGAAGGTCCAGGTGCTTCTACAACTGGATTTCCGGCAATGCTTGCATTTAATATTGTAAATCCTATGGCAATTGGGGCTCTTGAGCCTTCCGGAGACGCTATTGCATCTTTTTCAAGTAGAGGACCAAGTCTATGTATAGATGTTCCAGGACAATTGCAAATAAAACCAGAGGTCTCCGCACCTGGCGTATCTGTAAGGTCGTGCATTGGTAATGATGAGTACGGAAACTTGTCGGGTACTTCAATGGCGTGTCCTCATGTGTCGGGTGCATTGCTCTTGTTGGCAGAGGCGTTTCCGCAAGCAAACGCATTTGAACTTAAAAACTCCTTGTATCAAACTGCAATAGATTTAGGGGAGATCGGTGAGGATAATACGTTTGGTCGAGGATTAATAGATGTAATGGCAGCTTATGATTATCTCGCTCAAACATATACACCCGAACCTCCAGTAACAGACGAGTACGACCTTGTAAGCGAAATTATAAGCCCCGAATTGGAAATGATGTGTTTTGACCAAACAAATTTTATCTCGCAAATTAAAATCACTAATGATGGAACATCGGAGATTAATCATATTCAACTATTTGTTTATTTGAACGAAACCATGATTGTTGATTCTATTATAGAGATTACTTTAGCTGCGGGACAAGAAATAATAGTTGAGACAGAAAACCATCAATTTTTACCTGGTAAAAACTATTTGCATACTGTCGTAAGAGGAATTGAGACTTTTCGTGAATATGACAGGTTTAATAATGCAGACATTAAATATTTTTACGTTATGCAACAAGAAGAGTTCCCTTATCAGACTGGATTTAATGCGTATGCCAACGATCTGTCTGACCTTAATTGGTTAATTCAAAACCCAGATAATCTTACTGGCTGGAAAAACCTCTCATGGGGTACTGAAAATCAAAATAAAGCTTTAGGAATTGAATTTGCAAATTATGGTAGCCGCAACTGGGAAATTGATTACGCTAATTTGCCGATTATTAGTCTTCCTGATACTGATGAATTGTATTTTAACTTTACTTACGCCTATAAAAAAAGAGCTGCATATATTTTTAAAGATAGCTTAATTGTTGAGTTAAGCACTGATTGTGGACAGACTTTTTCGTACGAATTGTGGCGAAATGGTGGAGAAGATATGGCAACTGTTGAGGGTAATGCTAGTTCAACTCTTTTTGTTCCGCAAAACCAGACAGAGTTTGATACTGTTGATATAGATATCTCAAATTTTAAAAATCAGGATGTTGTTTTGCGTTTTTCGGCCAAAAATGACAACGGTTCTGTAGTTTTTATTGATAATGTTAGGCTTTCAACATATTCACTCAATAATATTAGTAGTCCTGATATGTCAAGAGATTTCAAAATTTATCCTAATCCTGCTATTAATGAATTTGTAGTAGAAGCAAGTGATTTTATTAAACATGAATATATTGATATCTACAATTCTGTAGGCCAAAAACTTAAGCAAATTAAGCTTTTGTCAAAGAGAACAAATGTCGATATAAGTGATTTGCCAGCAGGCATATATTTTATTCGATCGGGTAATTGTTGTTTAAGCAAAAAACTAATTATTGACTAATTTTAAGCTTTGAAGTGCTGAACGTTTAATAGAGATTTTTAGTTGCTAACAGACGTGTTATTATTGATGTAAACTTTACAAATTAGAATTGGGATGATAGAAAACTTTATTAAATATGTTAATTATATTTTATTATGAATCGTTTTACAGACTTCTTAAAATATTTTTATCAGAAATCTCAGCGATTAAAATTGCCGTTTTTAGTTTGTCCAAAAGGACATGGCCGTAAGTTTTCGGTATCTCCTGCAAAAATGAGAGAGTTTAATAAAGTCAGATTTCATGGGCCAAAACGCTTAGCTTGTTACAATCCTTTTGTAAATCTATATTTTAATAGTCGTGGACAAGCTGTTGTGTGTTGCCGTAATCAAGATACAGTTTTAGGAACTTATCCTGAAAGTAATATTAAAGATATTTGGTTTGGCACAATAGCAGAGAAATTGAGAGAACATTTATTAAATAACGATTTTTCAATGGGTTGTTCTTATTGCCAACATCAATTTGAAACTTCGCGATTTTATGGGTTACCCTCAATGCACGCCGATTATTATGCAAGCACTAAAGTTAAATATCCTAAAATTATTGAATTAGAACTTTCAAATACTTGTAATTTACAATGTGTAATGTGTTCTGGTATTGTATCATCAACAATTCGAAAGCAGAGAGAGAAATTACCACCTCTTGAAAATCATTATGATGAAAAATTTGTAGAACAATTACGTGAGTTCCTGCCACACGCAAAAGAAATGAAATTTTATGGCGGAGAACCATTTTTAATTGATACTTACTATCAAATTTGGGACGAATTATTGAAAATCAAATCAAAATCAAAGCTGCATGTAGTTACTAACGGCACCATATTAAACGATAAAGTAAGAAATTATCTTAAAAAGCTCAATTTTACAATTACTGTGTCATTCGATGCAATGAATAAAGAGCTTTTTGAATCAATTCGTGTTGGAGCTAATTTTGAAAATGTAAAATCACATATCGAAGAATATAATGTGTTGCTTGGTGGGAAAGGTCTTTCATTAAGCCTTACTCCAATGAAGACAAACTGTCGCCAAGTGCCAATAGTAATTGATTATTGTAACTCTCTTAATGCGACAATTAACCTGTCTTTTGTTGAAAATCCTTCCGAAATGGCTCTTTGGACAATGTGCTCACAAGAATTGAAAGAACTTGAATTATATTATAAATCCTACAATTTTAAACCATGTAAAGGTGTTAATGCTGAATATAATATGAAAGTATATTATCAATTTGTTAATCAAATTGCAACATATCAGCAAGCAAACCAAAAAATTGAAGACGAGTTTTTTCAAAAATTAAAAACAGAAGATGAAGCCCGTAAAATTGTAAAACTAATCCTTAGCCAAGCTATTAAAGAAAACATTATATTCGAATCTGACCGTACGAAAATAGTAAATAGCATCAATAAAATCGGCTCAAATCTCTCTAATTCTCAGCAACATGTTTTTTTTGGAAATTTAGCATCTTTACTCGAAAGTAGAGGTGTAGAACTTGTAAAAGAACTAATGATAAATGGACTTGATGTCAGTAAACTTTACGATAGTCTGCAACGCATATCAAAAATGCCAGATATTTATAAGCATACTTACTTGTAGTTTTGAGTAGGTTTGATTTCTCGACTTTTACCAACCCACCTTCCCACACTCTTTTTTTCTGGAAGGGAGGCCTGCTCGCTTGGTTCAACACCACCAGTTTTACCAGCACTAAACTCTGTTCTTACTTCTATTGCGATGCAATGCATCGCAAGTGAACAAGAGAACAGATGAACTATCGAACTCTAAACCGAGAACAGATTTCTCACTTACGGTCGAAATCTGTTAATTCTCGAATATAATTTGAACAACCGAAGTGAGCAAGTCAATTCTCCATACTTTATTATTTGACAAACCCTAATCTCTCAAAAACCTAAGTTTAACTTTTTAAAAATCAAAACTTAAATCATAAGATTGTTCATTCTCATTTGATTTTCTTATTTTTGTAAAAATTTTTAATAAATGAGTTTTATAAATCCAGCTTTCTTTTGGGCGATGTTTGCTGTCTCTGTTCCTATAATTATTCATTTAATTAATTTTAGGAGGCACAAAACCTTATATTTTAGTAATACAAGTTTTCTTGAAGATTTAAAAAAGGAAACACAAACTCGCACAAAACTCAAGCAAATTCTAATTCTGATTGCAAGGATTTTGACAATTGCAATGCTCGTAATAGCTTTTGCTGGACCGTTTATACGTAGTAATACTGGCGAAAATCAAAAAAAGTCGGAAGTAAATATTATTTATATCGACAATTCGTTTAGTATGGAGGCAGAAGGCAAAAAAGGAGTGGTGTTTGAACAGGCTCGGCAAATTGCCAAACAAATAATTCTTAACTCAGATGCTGGTAAAGATTATATTCTAATAACTAACGATATGTTGCCTCAACATCAATTTGTTTTAGGACGAGATAAATTATTACAAGAAATTGATAAAATATCGGTTGGCTCATCACCAGCAAGTCTAAATGATGTAATTTTAAAGGCAAATACATTGTTGCCCAAAGACAAAACTGCAAGCTTGTATATTATTTCTGATATGCAAAAAAGTTTTATCCCAGAACCAGACATTTTGCCCAATAAGAATATTAATACTGTATTTATTCCTTTAGAAACGACTGTGCTTAATAATATGTTTATTGACACTTGCTGGTTTGCTTCTCCTGTGCATCGCATTGGACAGGACGAAGAGCTAATTGTAAAAATAGTAAACTATTCTGATGAGGATTTTGCAGATATTCCCGTGCAATTATTTATTAACGATTCGTTAAAAGCACTTAGTAGTCTTAATATTGAGGCTAATCAAACCGAGGAATTAAGCATAAAATATGTAAACACTGCCTCGGGGTTTTTTAATGCTCGTCTCGAAATTTCTGATTATCCAGTTACTTATGATAATGTTCTGTATTTTAATTATCGTGCCGATGAACAAACGAATGTACTGGTCATAAACTCCGAGAGTAATTATAAATATTTGCGTTCAGTTTATGAGAGCGACCCATCTAATTTTGTTTTGCAGGAAATCAATTTAGGTAGCGAACAAGCCTCTCAATTTGGTAATTATGATATAATATTGCTAAACAATATTGCGGAGATATCGAGCGGACTTGCCACAGATTTGCAAAGTTTTGTGTCTGGCGGTGGCTCGGTGGTGTTGATACCTGGAGTGGAAATAAAACATAGTTCATTAAATAATTTTTTAGCATTATTTAACGCCGGAAAATTTGAGAATGTAAAGATTAATAGCAAAACTATAAAATATATAGATTACGAAAATGTGATTTTTAAAGATATTTTTGCCGATAATTCATCTAACACCGATTTTCCAGCTTTAGGATTAGTACATAAATACTTGATGTTTAATACTTCGCCTTTTGCCAGTTTAATTTCCCTTGAGAATAATACTCCGCTATTAGTTTCAGGTAATTACAATAAAGGTAAATTATATGTATTTGCGGCTCCAGTGAGTGAGATCAATGCTGAGATGCTTAAAAGTCCTGTTTTTGCTCCAGTGTTTTTTAATCTTGCGATAAATAGTCAAATTACAAGTTCATTATATGCTATTATTGGTCAGGGAGCATCGGTCGATATTAGTTATCCGTACGAAATTGCTGCCTCGGATGTTTTTAGCATAAGTGATAATAAAAATACTGATGCGATTGTGCAATATAATGCTGCTGGGAAAAATCTTAGAGTGTTTATTCCCCAGGATGTGAAAATTGCAGGGAATTATAAACTTTTTAGAGCCGATAATTTTATTTCGCCAATATCTGTAAATTATAATCGTTTAGAATCAATATTAGATTATCACGATAAAATTAGCCTTGATAAAATAATTAAGGATAAATTTGATGATAATGTAAAGATAATTGATGCTACAAGTGATGATATAGCAGTAGAATTGAAAAAGTTCTCGGATGGCAAACCTTTGTGGCAGTGGTTTTTACTCTTTGCTCTGGTTTTTATAATTTGCGAAGTCATATTTGCACGATTTATTAAGTAGAATATTACCAGTGTTTAATCAGCTATTGCCCTGTAAATGATATGTGTTTGGTCTTTTTTTCTAATGTAAAAAAAAAAAAGAAATATTTATTTGAAAAAGCATTTTTTTTATTAAAAAAAAATAACTAATATTGCAGTCCGAATTTTTAAAGATTATTTAAAGTTTTTTGTGATGGAAATAATGAAAGTTGTAGATCAAGAGTTGGCCGTTGAACAAAGTTTTCCGAAGTTTAAAGCCGGAGACACAGTTACTGTCAATTATAAGATAAAAGAAGGAAGTAAAGAAAGAATTCAGCAGTTTCGTGGTGTTGTGCTACAATATAAAGGCACTGGACACACTGCTACGTTTACTGTTCGTAAAATGTCTGGTGCATTTGGAGTAGAGAGAATATTCCCTATCGCATCTCCATTCTTAGATTCTATAGAGATTAATAAAGTTGGTAAAGTTCGTCGTGCAAGAATTTATTACCTTCGCGGTCTTACTGGTAAAAAAGCTAGAATTAAAGAAAAACGTTTCTAGGAAATATAAAATATTTAGCGAAGCTCTGTGATTGCAGAGCTTTTTTTGTTGGTTAATAGTTTCTGATATTTTTTTTTGATAAAGTTTCTGATAATTTTAATATCTATCGCTTTTTTTACTATTTTTGAAATATGTATTAAGCATTATGGACAAACTTTTAAGAAAAGCTCGCACTAAATTCTTTTTAAATATTGTATTACCCTCTATTTTGGCGGTAATACTGTTTGTTGTAAGTCTGTTTTTTATTGTGATTCCTCTTTTCGAGAATGCTATGCTGGATCGTAAACGCGAAATGATTGCCGAATTAACCAACACCGCTACTAGCATCCTCGAAAAATATCATAATGATGAGAAAGCTGGTCTGATTAGCACAGAAGAAGCTCAACAAACTGCTATATCACGCATCGAATATTTGCGTTATGGCGAAGAAAACAAAGATTACTTCTGGATAACCGATATGCAACCGAAAATGATAGTGCATCCGTATCGTCCAGATTTAAACGGAAAAGATTTGTCCAATATTGAAGACTCTCACGGTAAAAAAATATTTGTCGAATGTGTTAAAATTGTTATTAACAGCCAGCATGGATACTTAGAGTATATGTGGCAGTGGAAAGACGACCCTTCTTATATTGTGCCAAAATTATCTTATGTTAAAGCTTTTAAACCGTGGGGCTGGATTGTTGGAACAGGAATTTATATCGAAGATGTAAAAGCAGAAATCGCAGGTTTAACAAAAAGATTTATTATTTGTCAAGTTTCACAAGGTTATTTATGATAACTTGTATTAATTCTTTTCAAA
>CAYNKH010000009.1:0-27612 GCA_964397745.1 uncultured Bacteroidales bacterium
CCTTCGCAAAGGAAGGGGGACGTTTATCCATTAACAACGTGGTGAAACTTTACATTTAAAAATTATTCAGAGGTGTTTTTCTTTGCTGACGAATGTAAAGAACTTGATTTATATAGGGCAAATATCGAAAATTTAGATTCTGAAATAAAAAAATCTCTTGCATTTACTTTAATGCGTAGAACAATGATTCGTAAAATGCCTTATTCTCGTTTTAATATAAATTGGGAAAAGATTAAACAACTTAGAGATGAAGAGTATAGCTACGAAAAATACAAAAGAAAAAGAGCATATCACAATAAATCATTCAAATACCATTTTTTACAAAATGTAAATGAATATAATAATGCTGTTTTCAATAACTCAAAAAATAATGTGGCATACAATGATGATGTTTTCAATTTATTAGACAACATTAAAGCTGATATAATCTATTTAGACCCTCCCTATACTGGGACTATGAATGACTATTTTGGATTTTATGGGCTTATAGATGATTTTATTTCATCTTCAAAAACAGTTCCTTTTGAAAATAATTTTGTTGACAGAAAAACAATTGGAACATTATTCGATAAATTATTTTCAAAATTATCAAACTTTAAATACTGGTATTTAAGTTATAATAATTCTTCGTTTCCTACAAAAGATGAGTTGTTGTATTTACTTAACAAATATTCAAATAATGTACAAGTTATTGAACGAAAACACAACTACAAAATAACAGGGAAAGAAAAAAAGAAAACAAATAAAGAGTATCTTTTCATAATAAAAAACGAACTTTATTAAAAGAAATTATGCAAAAGCAAAATTATGAAAAATATTGGAAATTAACCAATGCCTTCACAAATTACAACGGCAAAAAATTTTTAGACACCCTTACAGTTTGTGTTAATTTTATTGACGAATTTAATAACGAACCCTATTCAGACGAAAAGTACAAAAAACTTCAAATAGAAGTTGAAAAAGTAAATCCAATAAACTTTATTTCAATAAGAAAATCCATAAATCAATTGGTTAAAATGGGATTTATTAATCCATTTTTACTTTCTTATCATCCACAAGCAAACGAATATATTGAAGCAAAAACAAATAGGAAAAGAGAAACCCTTTTATCCAAAATAATTTATTCAAATTCGAGTTTCAATAGAGCTGTTAACAATGAATCCCCAATAAAACAAATAAACTTTTTAATCCAGACCTTAATAGAAAAAGGCAAATTATCAAAAGAAGAAATTATTGCTTTAATGTTAGTTGATATTGAAAAGCACAATGCCCCTTTCATAAAATCTGATGAATTACAGAAATACGTAGAAGAAGCCAATAAGATTGGTTTTATCGGAAGAAAATACAATCAAATCGGTTATTTATATAACATTTTAAACAAATTAGATGATTTGGTTTTTATTCAAGAAGATTTATACTTTAAAGAAGATGCCGAACAAATTTTTGGAGGAGATTTAAAAATTATTACGAAAAGCAGAGATCCATATTTACATAGATTGTACAAAAATCAACTTAAAGATGAGTGCGAAGAGGTTTATGGTAACCCTATGTGTGTGTTAGAAAAATTAAGCTATCCTGTTTTAATAGCAAGCCATATAAAACCATTTATCGAATCTAACGAAATTGAGGCCTATGACCCAAATAACGGTTTACTATTAAGCAGAACAATTGATTCACTATTTGACTTGAACTACATATCATTTACAGATGAAGGGCAAATAATTTTCTCAAAACGATTATCAAATGATGTTGTAGAGTTTTGGAAAACCTATCAATCAGACAAAAAGATTTTAAACGAGAAAAGACTA
Source organism: uncultured Bacteroidales bacterium (assembly GCA_964397745.1). Lineage (GTDB taxonomy): Bacteria > Bacteroidota > Bacteroidia > Bacteroidales > ML635J-15 > Bact-19. The sequence continues at coordinate 1,809 of CAYNKH010000009.1, forward strand.
AGTTATTTAGCTTATCATAGAGCATTGTTAACAAAAAAAGATGCAGTCGCTTAAAACCTGATAATGCTGATACTCGAGAGCCATTTCTACTCGCTTACCACAACCTCTTCAATCAAACAACCGGGTTTAATTTTGTCGATTACTTCGAGTCCTTCAATCACTTTTCCAAAGCAAGTATGGTTTCTGTCAAGATGAGCAGTATTGTTACGACTATGGCAGATAAAAAACTGCGAGCCTCCTGTGTTACGTCCTGCATGAGCCATAGACAAAACTCCACGATCGTGATATTGGTTTTCGCCATCTAATTCACAATCAATAGAATATCCAGGACCACCAGTACCTACTTTACTATCGCGAATATCTTTTGAGTAAGGACACCCACCCTGTACTACAAAATCGGGAATAACACGATGGAATCTCAATCCATTATAGAATCCGTCTTTTGCAAGTTTAATAAAGTTCTCTACAGTTTTTGGAGCATCTTCGGTGTAAAATTCGATTTTCATCACACCTTCTTGGGTTTTTATTTCTGCTGTTTTCATATATTATTATTTATTTATCCAGTTTCCAAATTTGAACGTGCAATTACTGTACGATTGATCAATATTAATGTAAGTGCTTTCTAATTTTGTGTTTATCCATTTTTCAATAACATCCTGTTTTGCTTGGTCGAGGGCAAATTGTTGAATTTCCTGATAATCATCTTTAAGGTTTGCAACATGTTTTTCAACTTTAACATCTAATCGTATAATTTTCATAACTTTTCCTCCACGAGTGTTTGCAGATAAAAAAGGTTTAGAAATATCTCCTTCTTGCAAAGCAGCAACGTTTTTGGCAGTATAAGGATCGACAAAATCTTTACTTAACTTTGCATTTCCATAATATGGGTTCATAACTTTTCCTTGATTAAATTTTGATTCGCCATCGCTATATTTTTCAACAGCTTTATCAAAACTTAGCGAGTCGCTTTGTATCAATTGATAAACTTCATTAATTTTAGTTTCAGCAATTTCGAGTTCCTCCACTCCTATTTTTGGAGTTAAAAGGATATGTCTAAAACTCATCATATTGCCTTTTTTCTCAACAAATTGTATAATATGAAAGCCAAATTCAGTTTCAACAATTCTTGAGACATCTTCAGGTGAAGTAAGATTAAAAGCAACTGAAGCAAACTCTGGGACGAGGTCATTTCGACCAACAAACCCGAGTTCTCCTCCTTTAGTAGCCGAGCCAGGGTCTTCGGAATAAAGTATAGCTAATGTTGCAAAACTCTCGCCATTTAGAATTCGTTCTCTAATATCGTTTAGTTTTGATTTCACTTCATTTTTCTGGTCTTCACTTATCTCAGGAGTGATAACAAGCTCTGATAACTCAAAATACGGTTCTACAACTGGCAAACTATCTTTAGGTATATCTTCAAAAAAAGCTTTAACCTCTGCAGGAGTTACTTTTACATCAGCCGTTAATCCAGATTGCACTTTTTGTGTTAATAATTGTTCTTTAATAATGCTTCGGAAATCGCTTTTTATCTCAACCAAAGATTTATTATAAAATTCTTCAAGCTTTTTTTCTGATCCCAATTGATTAATAAAAACGCTCAAGCGTCTATCAAGTTCAGTATCAACTTCTTTTATGCTTACTTCGACACTATCAGAGATTGACTGTAAATACAATAATTTTTGGAACATTAGTTCTTCAAGAATATCACATTTAAGATCTCCTGTTTCAAGCTCATATCCTTGTGATCTAATTTGAATATACTGATTTTCGATATCAGATTTCAGAATTATTTCGTTACCTACCACTGCTATAACTTTATCAATAACTTCCTGAGCCTGCAAGTTTGTAAGAAATAACAGAGTACTTAATATTAAGAGAGATTTTTTTAACATATTATTATTTTAAAACTACTGAGCCCGATTTAATACCTTGCTCAATAAGTTGGTTTTGTTTTCGTAAATATTGTTCCTTTTTCTTTTTATTTATAAGGATTTCAGCTATTTTACCTTGAGCTATTTCTAAAGGCATGTAATCACCAATTGTTCTATAATCATCAAATTTAATTAAATACCTGAGATCGTCTGAAACGTTTTCAAGCGTTGATCTAAAAAGCAGTTCATTTGCATCAAAAGTATTTAAACATTTAACTGCATCAAGAAACTCCCCTAACTCTGTCCATTCTTCAAAAAAATACACTTTTCGACCAGTACCTACACAGAAATTCTGCAACTCATCTTTATCTTCGAGACTACTGTTAAATAGTTTGTCTCTTTCGAGATAATAGGTAGATACTTCGGCATCCATTGTCATATAATGAGCTTTAACATAAGTTTTGGCTAAAACGTAATCTTGCAGATGTTTATTATAATAGTTTTGAATTTCCTCCTCAGATAAATTGTAATCGACATTATTGTAAATGTGTTTTTCGCTATAATAGTATATATAAAGTTGCTGTCTATAATTATTGATTTTATTCTCAATAGAAGCAGTATCAGTAAGAACACTGCGAGCCTCATAATAAAGAAGTCTATCTCCTACCCACGTATTTATATAATTAGAAACCAATATAGCACTATCCTCGGAGCTTATGTTTTTAGGCAATAATTTTACTATATCCTTTTGATATAGATATTCACCATTAACTTGAGCAACCACATTTACATCTGGTTTAACTTCTTCTTTATTTTTACAACTAACACCTAAAAGTCCAAGAATTGCTAAAATACAAACTATTCGATATGTCATATTATTCGGCAATTTTTTTCAGCACATCGTCATGTAAAACTACTTTGTATTTAGAATGAAGTTCTTCAATCCATCGTTTCTCAAGTAAATTTTGATAGTCAGCAGTAATAACACCTCTTGCCTCGTTTAATGTTTTAGTTTGAGGAGCAACAACTTTTACTGAAGTCAAACTTAAATTTTCGACATCTTTAATTACTTTAATCACGCCTGCTTTTTCTTCTATATTATTGGAAGACAATATTTTATCAACTTCATGCTTTGCTCCTTTTTCACATAATTCGTGTTTTATCAAAACAACTGCACTTGTATCTTTTTTATTTAATTTGGCAAAAAGCTTATCTTCTGACCATGATTTTGCGATATATTTCGCTAATTTATTTAAAGTTTTCTCATCTTTACACTGATACTGATTAACATCATATCTATACCCCCAATTATACTTTTCTTTATTTGCTTTATAAAAGTTCTCAAGACCAGTTGTGTCAGTTATTGCTTTTGACCACACAGTTTTATCGGTAAGTTCAAAAAGTAAAATACCATCGTGATACTCTTTAATGAGATACCGAAATGCTGGATACTTATCTTCGAGAATATTTTCTTCGTACATGATAATCATTTTACTTACAAAATTATTAAAAGCATTATCAATAAAGACATTTAAGTTTTGTGGATTTTGTTTTCTATTAAATTTCATTAAATAATTAACAAAATCTTTTTGAGTATATTCTTTATCAGAAAAACTAAGTAATTTAGCACTCAAGTCAGTATTGTCGTCAATTTTCCAAGTACCTTCAAAAATTGAGTCTGTAACCAGTTCATAAAGAGGTTTTATATTCTCTTTATACTCAACTGCATTATATTCAGCTTTGAGGGTTTTAATTACAGATTCTCTACTACGAGAAGTTCTTGCACTATTAGAAATTTTAGATTTAATATCGTGTTTTACTTGATCAAAAGGTTTAATGGGTTCAATTTCCAACAATTTAATTAAATGATAGCCATAATTTGTTTTTAATATTGGCGATAAATCACCTGGTTTTTCCAATTCAAAAACAGCATTTTCAAATTCTTTAATCATTTTACCTCCAACAGTTATCCATCCTAATTCTCCACCTTTTTCAGCAGTACGCCGATCCTGACTATGTTCTTTGGCAATTTCAGCAAAGTCTGCACCGTCTTCGATTTTTTTCTTTAAATCAGCAATATCTTCTTGAGCCTTTTTATCGAGACTGGAACCCGAACCCTGGGGCACAATCATCATAATATGAGCAACTTTATAAGCACCTTTAGCAGGTCGTTTATCATTAACCATTATTATATGGTATCCAAAACGTGTGCGAAAAGGTTTAGAGAACTCTCCTACCTTGGTTTTATACATATAAGTCTCAAATTCGTAAACCAATCCAAAAACAGTACGGTATCCTAAATTCCCATCATTATATGTTATGGACTCATCTTGTGAATTTTCTCTTGCCAGTTTAACAAAATCCTCACCTTTTTTTAGTTTTTTATAAACGTTATTTATTTTATCCCACGCTTTTAATGTATCTTGAGGGCTTGCGTTGTCATCAAGTTTGATAAGGATATGGCTTACCGAAACATCATATTTCATTCTTTCATAAGCCTCAGCAATTAACTCCTCTTCGACCTTTTTATCAGTAAGGTAAGGTTGGGCAAGTTGCGACCTGTATCCTGCAAGTTCCTGTTTAAAAGCACGTGTTGTGTCTAATCCCAAAACTTGGGCTTCGTGCACTTTAAGTTTAAAGTTTACAAACAAGTCCATGTACTCTTTCATTGCCTTATAACTCATCGCATCTACATCTGTATTGTTCTTTTTGTAGATGTGCAAAAACTCTTCGGCAGTAACCTTCTCATCATCAATCTCTAATAATATTCTCTCCTGTGCAAATGCAGGAGTTAATAAACATAATGCAAATAATCCAATTAAAAAATTTCTCATCGTTATAATAGTTTTATGTTTGACATATATAATTAATCCATTCTCGAGTAATTTGGTGCTTCGCGGGTAATAGTTACATCGTGAGGATGATTTTCTGTTACTCCATTTGATGTAATGCGAACAAACTGTGATTTATTATGCAAGTCCTCAATATTTTTTGCTCCACAATATCCCATTCCAGCTTTCAATCCGCCAATTAGCTGATAAACAATTTCATTTATATTTCCTTTAAATGGCACCCTTCCTGAAATTCCTTCTGGAACAAGTTTTTTAATATCATCTTCCATATCTTGGAAATATCTATCTTTGGAGCCTAATTGCATAGCCTCTACCGATCCCATTCCGCGATAAGATTTGAATTTACGTCCATTAAAGATTATTGTTTCTCCAGGAGCCTCTTCGCTTCCGGCAAATAGTCCACCTGCCATTATAGAGTTTGCACCAGCAGCAACAGCTTTAACGATATCTCCTGAATATCTGATACCACCATCAGCAATTACTGGTACTCCTGTTCCTTTTAAGGCATCAGCGACATTCATAATGGCCGATAATTGCGGAACGCCCACACCAGCAACAACTCTTGTAGTACATATTGAACCAGGACCAATTCCGACTTTCACTGCATCAGCTCCATTTTTGGTCAAAAGTTTTGCAGCTTCAGGAGTTGCTATATTTCCAACAACAATATCTACATCTTTATATCTATTTTTAGCTTCCTTTAATATTGTATTAACATTTTTTGTATGAGCATGAGCAGTATCTATAACCAAAGCATCGACACCAGCATTTACAATAGCTTCCATTCTTTGCAAACTATCACCGGTAATACCGACAGCCGCAGCAACCCTAAGTCGGCCATGCACATCCTTGCATGACAAGGGACAGTCTGTTGCTTTAGTAATATCTTTATAAGTAATTAAGCCAACAAGTTTATTGTTTTTATCAACTACAGGCAATTTTTCTATCCTGTGTCTCATAAAAATATCTTTTGCATGATCAAGATCTATACTTTGGTCTGTTTTTATAATATTGTTAGCAGTCATAATTTCTGTAACAGGTTTTTTCATGTCTGTTTGAAAGCGCATATCCCTACTTGTAACAATTCCTAACAATATATTGTACTTATCAACAACAGGAATCCCTCCAATATTATATTTTTCCATAATTCGCCAAACATCGCCTACAGTTCCCGAAATATCAATTGTAACAGGATCTAATATCATCGCATTTTCGGCTCTTTTTACTTGTTTAACGTGCCAAGCTTGATTTTCGATGCTCATATTTTTATGAATTACACCAATTCCGCCCTCACGTGCAATTGCAATAGCCATTTTACTGTCAGTTACAGTATCCATAGCAGCTGTTACAATTGGAGTATTTAACAAAATGTTTCGCGAAAAAGCAGTCTGTAAGTTTACCTGCGAAGGCAAAACTTCACTATACGCAGGTATGAGAAGCACATCGTCAAACGTAAGACCTTCGAGAACTATTTTACTATTTTCTTTCATGCTAAAAATTATTGTTATAAAATTTTACGAAAATACAATATTTTATAAGTCTATCAAAGACTTTTTTTTTAAATTTGTATAATTACAATATTTTTATTTTGAGCGATTTTAGAAACATACTATTAAAATACTGGGGTTACGATAAATTTCGAGAGCCACAAGAAGAGATAATTGAATCTATTGCAGATGGTAAAGACACTCTCGGACTTATGCCTACTGGAGGTGGTAAATCAATTACATTTCAGGTTTTCAGTTTATCTCGCCCAGGGGTTTGCCTTGTTATAACACCATTGATAGCCTTAATGAAAGATCAAGTAGAAAATTTACAAAAACGAAAGATTAAAGCAAGTGCAATTTACAGCGGAATGACAAAAAATGAAATCGAAATTGCTTTAAACAATGTAATTAATGGTGATTATAAATTTTTGTATCTGTCGCCAGAGAGGTTAAAAAACTTTTATTTTAATGCACGCCTCAAAGATATGAATGTAAATCTTATCTGTGTTGACGAATCGCATTGTATATCGCAATGGGGATATGATTTTAGACCAGCATATCTTGAAATTGCAGAAATTCGCGAACAACTACCTGATGTACCGATACTTGCATTAACAGCAACAGCTACTCCCGAAGTAGTTATAGACATTCAGGAAAAATTGCATTTTAAAGAGAAAAATGTTTTACAAAAAAGTTTTGAGCGTAAAAACTTAATTTATTATGTAATAAATACCGAGGATAAAATTCGCCAACTTTTTAAACTTGTAACAAAAATTGAAGGCAGTGCAGTTGTATATGTAAGGAATAGACGCAAAACCCGTGAATATGCAGCATTATTGCAAAAATACAAGTTTTCGGCAGATTATTACCACGCTGGATTAGATGCGAAAGTTCGTGCCGAAAAACAAACCGCATGGCAATTAGGCAAAATCAGAATAATGGTATGCACCAACGCTTTTGGAATGGGCATAGACAAACCCGATGTAAGATTAGTTGTTCACATGGATCTGCCCGATTCATTAGAAGCATATTTTCAAGAAGCCGGAAGAGCAGGACGAGATGGCAAAAAAGCTTGGGCGTTTTTATTATCAAACAACTCCGATAAAGCTCAAATTAAAAAAAATATTACAATGGCTTTTCCTGAGTTAAAAGTTGTAATAGACATATATAATTCTATCTGTAATTACCTAAACATTACTCTTGGAGCCGCCCGAGATGCCGAATTTCCTTTCGACATTTACGATTTCGCTAAAAAATTTAAAGTAAATATCCTGACAACATATAACTCACTTAAAATACTACAATCCACAGGGCTAATTTCTTATGCCGAAGACTCAAACACGACTTCACGTATTATTTTTACTGTAAATCGCGAAGACTTATATCGTTTTCAAATCGAAAACCAAAAATTAGATGATTTTATAAAGCTAATTTTACGAACCTACACAGGTGTCTTTACTGACTATATCCACATTAGCGAAGATTATCTTGCGAAAAAGGCAAGTGTAAAAACCGAAACTATCATAAATTTACTCAAAATATTGCAGCAGTATAAAATTATCAAATATATACCTCGCATACAAAAACCGATTATACACTTTGCATCAGAACGACTTGAAGAAAAAGCAATCCGCTTTGACAAAAAAGACCTCGAAACTCAAAAAACAAGAACCCTTGGCAGATTAGAATCGATGCTGCTATACGCCACAAGCACTAACAAATGCAGAAGTCAGCAATTATTGGCATACTTTGGAGAAAAAGACACTGTTCGCTGCGGCAATTGCGATGTATGTACACGCCGAAACACTCTTGAATTAAATAAGTATGAATTTGATATTATTTTAGAACAAATCAAAAATATAATTAACTTAGAGCCATGTTTATTAAATGATATGGTTGAAAAAATCGAATTTGACGAATCGAAAATTATCAAAGTTGTACAATGGCTATTCGAAAACAAAAAAATAAAATATGATAAAAAACAAAGATTACAGTGGATTAAAGATTGATATTAAAGCAGTTATTACATCATTTGTTTTGATTGCAACATTTGGTTTTATAAGTTCATGCACACCTGAAGAAGTTGCTGATTCAAAAGATGTTAACCAAGCCAAAATACATCAAGCATATTGGGTTTCTTATGATGCAGGAGAGAATAACTATTATAATATTGAGGCTCAATTTCGTTTCGGGGGAGCAAATGGAACCACACTTAGTTTGTCGGAACCAAGCACTGTTACGGTAAATAAACAAGAAATGAACGAGAACTTAGAAGCGTTTCGTGGGTGCTACTATAAAACCAAATTACAAAATATAACAGATTGTATTTTTACTTTTAAAGACACCGAAAACAAAGAATACATTAATACATGTCTAATTCAAAAAGTAGAACTAAAACCAATAAGTCAAATTGAAACAGATGCAAATTATGAGATTGAGTGGATAGGTATGCCAGTTTCTCAAAAAGAAGAAGTTTTTGTTGTAATTGAAGACCAAGAGAATAATAATGTAAAAGTTTCAACTACAATTGTAGGTAGCGAAACAGTAAAACTTAAATCCAAAGACATGCAAGAGCTTATTGAAGGTAAAGGTCAAATACATGTTTACAGAATATGGAATTCGAGCTTACAGCAAGCAGCAGATGAGGGAGGTAAAATTTATACTGAATATAAATCTAAAAAACAATCTATAGATATTATTACAAATAAAGAAATTACTAAATTATGAAAAAAAGTAGCATTCTAATATTACTAATTATAGCAGGTTTATCACAAATATTTGTGTTTTGTGGTAAAACCGATACAGATGAGGAGTGGGAGCAAAAACTTAAAGCATTTTGGGTGCCAGTAAATGCGGAATACCAAATTATGGTTGATATGCCGTCATATCTATTTCTTGAAAACAATAGAGGAGCTTCATTTTACACAAGTTTCGAGCTGGCAGATAGTTTTAACTGGGAAATATTACGAGGTCAATTAAAAATATATTATGACGAGTCGCCCTCATATTATTACGGTTATGACAAATACAACAGCAGGTATCTTTTCAGGATAAACTCATTTAACGACACACTTATAGACGTAGTTCAATATCTTAATTCAGGTTTTCAAAAAGATTATTATTTTCTTAAAAGTGACTTACTGGATCCAGATGAAGATTTTTAAGGTGTTAGAAATTACTTACTCATATATGCAATAAGCTTATAATTTTTTTATTTGTATTGCGATGCGGTTAGCCTATCAAACTGAACTACAAAACGGATGAGGTTAATAAAAATGTTTATGTTCGGAATCTAAAAACATACACAAGTAAGAAAACTATAAGTCCAACATCGCAAAATAATCAACTGTAAGAATTATACCGAACTCAGGTTATAATGAGAAATACTTCATTTACTCTGATTTAGCTGCACTACAATAAGCTGAACAGAGCCAAAACCACCAATAATAAAAATAGAGATAAAGACTATTTCAGAACCAGAAATCTTTTGTTTATAACAACATTGTTTTGGAATACCACCTTAACGTAATAAACCCCCGAATTATAGTCTGATACATTAATTGTCGTGGAGTTATTAAATGCAAGTTGTTTTTCTATTAGTTTGCCTGTAATTGAATAAATGCTAAGGTTTTCAACATTATTTGCCTCGTTTTTTTGGGATATTGTAATATAATCACTAGACGGATTTGGATAAATACTTATATCATCTGCTTTATTGTCATTTATAGTGAATTCAGTTTTTGAAGTAGTGCCACCTGTTGTTGTTTTAAGAATCGTGCCATAATCTCCAAAAGCATATCCAACATTTTCATCAACCATAAATAAAGCATTAATAGAATTATAAGTATTTGTTTCCTGTGCAATCCAACTCATACCTCCATTTGTTGTTTTTAGAATTCCCCCAGTAGTTCCAGCTACATAAACTATATTTTCATCAACAGCAAAAATACTTTTTAATCTAGATGTCCCCTCACACACTTGCGATGTCCAATGTTCTCCCCCATCCGTTGTTTTTACTATATATGGACCTGAAGTTGTATGTCCAGCAATATAAATAATATTCTCATTAATTGGTAAAATAGAGATCAAATTATTAACTGAAGTGGAGGCACTGAGAATATCTGATGTTATCCAAGTAACACCACCATCAACACTCTTATAAAAATTTGTTACCGTATGACTACTATACCCAATAGCAAATCCTATATTTTCATTCAAAAATCTAATATCGTCAATGCTTTCACTCGAAAAATAAGTATCTATTTCTATCCAATTTTCTCCTCCATCAATAGTCCTTATCATAATGGGTGAGAATGTATAATTATGCCCTACTGCAAATCCAAAATTCTCATTCACAAAAAAAACAGAACGAAAAGAATAACTAATATCATTAAAAATCTCTTCCCAGGTTTCTCCGGCATTTATTGTTTTAAAAACAACACCATTTCCTGCAATATAACCTGTGTTTTCATTTGGAAAGTTGATATCCAAAAGGCCTGCACCTGTTTCAAAATCGATTAAATTCCATGTTTCTGCCGCATCTGTTGTTTTAAATATCTTAGAATGGGAAGTAATTGCATATCCAACCTCAGGAGAAGTAAAATCTACAGCAGAGATAGTTGCAGTTGTGAAAAAAGTCTTTGCCTGCCAAGTTTCGCCACAGTCAATAGTTTTAAGAACCGCTCCTGCATTACCGACTGCAAATCCAGTATTTTCATCAATAAAGAAAATATTACGTAACTTTATATAATCTCCAGATGATTTTACTACCCATGTATTACCTCCATCTACTGTTTTCATAATAAGACTATTGTAAGAAGTGCCACCTGCAATAAAACCAGTATTCTCATCAATAAAAAAAATAGAATAATAATTGGACTCCTGCTCAGGATAGATTTGGCTCCAGTTAGTACCTCCATTTGTTGTTTTTAGCAAAGTGTTGTTATCTCCAGATATAAAACCAAGATTTTCATTAACAAAACATATCGAATTCAAATTTGCATTAGTTCCTGCCAACTGCTCAGTCCATTGTATCCCTCCATCCGAAGTATGTAATATTGATCCAAATTTACCAACAGCATATCCATTATTTTCATCAAGGAAATGTATATAATTTAAAGAATGAGTACATGAGTTTTCTTGCTGTGTCCATGTGATGCCACCATCAATTGTTTTAAAAATTTCATTACCCGTATCGTAAATATCTCCGCCAACGATATATCCTATATTGTCATTTGCAAAACAAATAAAGAACAAACGCCTATCGGTATCTAATAATTCAATAGTCCAATTTTCTCCACCATCAGTAGTTCTTAAAATCGTGCCATTTTCACCAGTAATAATGCCATTATTCAAATCTTTAAAATATACTGAATATAATCTATTGTCAGTATTACAGTGTTTAATTTCCCATGTTTCGCCTCCATCAGTAGTTTTGATTATTTCGCTTTCACCGATATGCCCTCCCACCGCAAATCCTGTTTCTGAATTAATAAAAAACACAGTTTCAAGATGATTACCTTGTGGACTAGGATTTAACCATTCCCATCCACTTTGTGCATGAGAACAAAAACTTATAAAAAATCCTAAATAGATTAAGCAAAAATATTTTTTCATAGTCGTACAGTTGTGAGTTAGAAATGGTTTAGCTTAGTCAAAGATACCAAATTCTATATAACTATTGCATATTATATAGCAAAAATTGATAAAACTTATCAACAATTTAAAAAAATTAGAAATTATTTGTTCTTAATATCAAATATTTACAAGTATTATGTTTTAAAATACCTCTTTTATTAATAATATTCCCATAATTTTCATTAATATTGTCAAAACATAAAATTTAGATAAAATGAAAACACCAGTAAATGTAAACATAGTTAATTCAGAAATAGAGAGTTCGGGATTAAAAGATCTTGGTAAAGCTACAATAAGAGAGATTGTAGGATTAGTAAATCGCATACAATCAAAATCGGGTGTAAGTTTTATGCGTATGGAAATGGGCGTACCAGGTTTAAAACCTCCACAAGTTGGCATTAAAGCAGAAATAGAAGCTTTAAATAGAGGGGTTGCCTCCGATTATCCAATGGTTGATGGCGTTGCTGCATTAAAAGAAGAATCAGCAAAATTTATCAAAAACTTTATAGGGACTGACATTTCTCCAACCTCTTGTATCCCAACAGTTGGAGCAATGCAAGGAGCTTATGCTACTTTCTTATTATGTGCAAACTTAGACCCAGTAAAAGATACTGCATTGTTTATCGACCCAGGCTTTCCAGTGCAAAAACAACAGTTTAAAGTTATGGGGCACAAATTCGATAGCTTTGATGTTTACGATTACCGTGGTGCAGCTTTACATGACAAACTTGAATCATTCTTAAAAAAAGGAAATATAAATTCGATAATTTACTCAAACCCTAATAATCCAAGTTGGATTTGCTTTACAGAAGATGAGCTTAAAACTATTGGAAATTTGGCGAATAAATATGATGTTATAGTTATCGAAGACCTTGCGTATATTGCAATGGACTTTAGAAAAGACCTTTGTAAGCCCGGCAAACCCCCTTATCAAGCATCAGTAACCAAATATACCGACAATTATATTTTGTTAATTTCAGGCTCAAAGGCATTTAGCTATGCTGGACAAAGAATTGCTATAACAGCAATCTCCGACAAATTATTTAATCGCAGCTACCCACCTTTAAAAGAACGTTTTGGAAGCGATTTGTTTGGATATACATTTGTTTTACGCATTATTTACGCACTAAGCTCAGGAGCAGGACACTCTACTCAATACGCAATGGCAGCAATGCTAAAAGCTGCTAACGAAGGACGTTTCAACTTTATTGAAGAGGTTAAAGAATATGGCGAAAGAGCTAAAATTATGAAAAAAATGTTCTTAGATGCAGGATTTAAAATAGTTTATGATAAAGATCTTGACGAAGATATTGCAGATGGATTTTATTTTACAATATCATATCCCGGAATGAGCGGAGGTGAATTAGTAAAAGAACTTCTATATTATGGGATTAGTGCAATTTCCTTAGATAATACAGGAAGTACACGCAGCGAAGGTTTGAGAGCTTGCGTTTCGCAAATAACCGCTGATAAAATGCCAATATTATTCGAGAGAGTCGATGCTTTCAAAAACAATCAAAATAAGTAATGGCACTTAAAATAACCAACGAAAATCAAAATATTGATGATGTTTTACAGGAATTACAAGAACATTATCCAAACCTAAAAATAAAACGTGCAAATAAATCAACAATAGTTATTCCTAATGGAAAAATCTCTTCGGTTGTAAGAATAAAAAACGAGTATATAACCGTACATGGAGACATTAATTTACGACATACATTAAATCTATTTTTATTAATAATCGGCATTTTAACAGGGATAATTGGCGTTATTATTATATTCCCAATACTTTGGATAGTTTATGCAAAACAAATTAAAAAATTCAAAAACGAGGTTTATAATGTCCTATCCTAAACTAAAAATTGATGATTATGTAAAGATTTTTAAAGATTATTCTGAATCATTTTTATCTGAGCATATAGATGACAATACAAACAATAATCTCAAATTAAAGCGAGAGCACAGCTTAAGAGTATTAAAAAATGCTGAAGCCATTGCAAAATCGCTAAATCTTGATAAGAAAAATCTTCTTATAGCTCAATTATGCGGATTATTTCACGATATTGGCAGATTTGAACAATTTACCAAATATAAAACTTTTAAAGATGATGCCTCTCTATATCATGGAGCTTTGGGCGAAGGAATTCTAAAAAAAGAGAAGTTCCTTGAAGCTGAACCTCTTGATATCCAAAACATAGTGTACGATGCTGTTTATAATCATGGCTTGATTGCCATAGAACGAAAAGATGCTGCCTCACTCCTATTTTCAAAAATAACTCGTGATGCTGATAAAATCGACATCTTTCGTATTATTGCTAAATATTATCGCAAAAGTGGACCTCGTAATATAGCTCTGGAATATGGACTTGAAAACACTCCTATTATCTCGGATGCAGTAATGACTAAATTCAAAACACAAGAACTTATAAATAAGAAAGAATTACAAACTTTAAACGATTTTAAAACAATGCAGCTTGCTTGGATATTTGATTTGAATTTTCCGTTTACAAAAGAAAAAATTATCGAACAAGGCTATCTTAATATTGTGCTAGATAGTATTAACGCAGATAAACAACGTGAGATACTAAGAGAATTGATATTAGTATATGTACAAAAACATTAGAACAGAAAAAAATACTATTTGTTATGTGTCGTAATTTCATATTAATACTATCAATTATTTTCGTTTGCGCGGCAAGTACCCATTGTCAGAACCGCAAATATATTTATGCTGGTATAGAAGCTGAAATATTTAGCCAAACTAAACCTATCTCAATAATAATAGATAACTTTAACACCTATCATCACGAGTTTGATCAATCTAATAATAAGGAATTAATAAGTCCCAAATTTATGCTTGGAGTTTTATTTGGAACAAAATTACATTCAAGAAGAAATGAATTTGGAGGGAACATCGAATATATGCGATATCAAACAAGTAGCACAGGTGTAAATTCTGAAGGAGAGAATTATTTTCAGACCTTTACAATTGCACATAATGGAATGTGCATTAACTATGTAATTAATCTAATCAATACAAATCACTTCCGCACAGGACCAGGACTTTCAGTAAACATCGAACAATATAAATTTAAACTTAAAACCGAATACAACAGCGATTTCACAAGTCAAACCCCCACAAATCGTGCGGTTTTTACTAGCAAACTGAATTACAAGTTTTCAATAGGTGGTCCAAAATTCAACATAGATATTATTGCATTTTACAAGCTACCATTACATTCAATAAATCTTGATAAGCTCAACCAAGACTTAAACTTTGGCTATGCAAGCGAATACAATAATGGCGAATTGGTTTTTAGCCCTGTTACTTATGGTTTCACACTTTGTGTATGTTTTGGCTCTAAAGAGAATTATGATTTTTAGAGTTATCTTATTTGCATACAATTAAAGGAATTTAAAATAATTATGGGGCAGTTGTTCTGATATTACACCTATACAGATTAACCAATAACATCTCTTATATCAGCCAATTTAATGCTTTCTCAGTTATTCCTTTGTACCATTCTTTTTCATTTTTAGTTTTATTTGCAAGTTCGTTTGAATATTCAAAGAAATCTTGAACATGTCTTGGTTCTGGAACGTAACTTGCTTTATATGAATCTTCTATCATTTTCAAAAACAAATTTAAAGATAACGGAATAATGGTCGAAGTACCTCCGTAATAGCTAATGTTCATTTTATGTAACGCATAAAAATGGGCAATAGTAGCTTCATTTATTTTTGGGGCAATAAATAAACAATAAGCTAGCTTATTAATTTCTCTTTTATACTTTGCAAGATGTCGAGTAACTGGTTCACCTTCTGCTTCATATTGTCTTTGACCGCTTTGCATGGTTACTTCTACTGTCAGACCAAAATGACCATAATCACAAATAATATCAGCCATATTTCCTTGTGCCGTTGAC
This sequence comes from uncultured Bacteroidales bacterium, assembly GCA_964397745.1. Lineage (GTDB taxonomy): Bacteria > Bacteroidota > Bacteroidia > Bacteroidales > ML635J-15 > Bact-19. The sequence goes on from CAYNKH010000009.1 coordinate 17,585, forward strand.
ATAGGATTTCCAAAATCATCAAATTTTAGACAAGCTTTGATATTCCCTCCATCTAACATTGTCATTGCTCGCCACATATTCCATTCAAGCATAAGAGGTGCATCATAAAGGGATTTATCAAGTATTTGAGCAAAAGTTGTATTAATTTCATCAAATAAACGATAATCTTTAATTGCAATAATTTGGCTTGCAATAATTTTCTCTTTTTGTAATTCCAAATTATCTGCATAAATATCTTTAAGCTCTTGCAAAGTATGGTTTAATGTAATTTCAATATGCGGAAATTCAGACTTTATTTTTTTTTGGAGTAAGCTTCTATTATCCGTATAAAGAGTGGGTGTTTCAGCATTACCAAGATAAACAATATATTGCTTTTCATTATCAATAAATTGTGGTTCTCTATCCGTATGTTCTAAAAAATAATCTACTTCTATTATTTTTTCTGGTACAATTGACAAAGATTTTCCAATATGGGAAACATTGACCATTCCTGTGGTTCTTAAATACCTAAAACAAGCATCTGCATAATCTCTCATATTATTTGCTTTAGTTTTCAAAAATTTCTCAATTGAAGTATCTTTTGTTTCTCTTATTTTTGTTTTACCTTCCCTAATTTCATCTTGATAAATTTCTTGCAACTCTTTTTCTAAATATCCCGCTCTAAATTTCTTATAATTACCATCATTCTGTGCTTTTATAATTCTAAATCTTTCAATTTTCTGAACAATATTATCAAATTGACGATAATCCACCAATTGCAATCCAAAAATCTGTAATTCATCAAATTTTAATGTACCTAAATGTCTAATAAGACGAAATATTTCAAGATATGGTTTTACCCAAAATTCTGCAGCATTTTTGTTAGGTTTATGAAATGGCGACGGCAATTGAAATTTTAATAATTGTCTCAAAAATATCTCTTCATTTCTTTTAATCTTAATTAATTGTTTTCCTGCATCAGTTAATTCTATATTGGGAGATAAAATAACAAAACCAAGTGATTTTGGAGCCCTGTTAATTCTATCTCTTGCACTAAATGCAGGGTCTTTTTCTCCTTTACCATTGAAAAAGTTTTCTTTTTTCAACAAATCCATAAATGCCCTTTGATTTTCGTCGTTCCACTTTTGTCCCGAGAAATGCTTATCTAATAATTCGATTTCCGGTATCATTTTCTCCGCTGTTCGAGGCGAAGTGGTTACAAAAATCACTTTACTACCAATACTTGCCATATATTTTTAAAATGCTGTTGTTTCTTCATATTGTCCAAAATTAAATTCAGGAAAATGCTTTTTTGCAAGATCTCCATAATTTGAAATTAAAATATGCTTCGCTGTTGCCTTAAAGCGATTCCTTATATTAACAGCATAAGATTTCCCATACTCATCAATTATCAAATCTTTATAAAGTTCTTCTGTCAATGGTGTTCTACCAATTACCATAAGAGCTTTACATTTTAATTTTTTATAATTTTCCGCTAATTCAATTTGATCATTTTCTGTAAAACCATCTTTATGTTCTTTATTCCCATAATCTGAAAACACGCAGTCATAAGGTGGATCTAAAAACATAAAATCATCTTTTGATGCTAATTTAAAAATATCTTTATAATCAGAATTATAAATTTTTGTGTTTGCCAATAATTGCTGATGTGATTTTGTTACTAAAGAAGTGTTTAAATTTTTATATCGTCCATAAGGAACATTAAATTCTCCTTTTGAATTGTAACGTATCATTCCTGAATATGCAGTCTTGTTAATAAAAAAATAAAGAAGTGCATCAGAATATTGTTTTTCTACAAGACCATTAAACATATTTCTTATTTCATAATACAAAGCCTCGTTATCATCTTTTACTCTTTCTTTTGGTTTTTCTGCTTTTAATTTCTCAAAATTTCTACGATTGATTTTATAATTTTTTTCTATTTCTGAAAGTTCTTTTTTAAGGTTTAAAAAATCATTTTTTACTCCTTTATAAAAGTTCATTAATTTCGAATTAACATCGTTTATTATTGCCTTTTGGGGTTCTAAATAAAAAAATAAAGCACCCCCACCAAAAAATGGTTCTATATATTTACCACTAAATTTTGGGATATGTTTTTCAATATTGGGAATTTCTTTTGACTTACCGCCCCTGTATTTCAATAGTGGTTTCATAGTTTTAATTTTTGATGTCTATAATTACTTATGTTTTCTGCCACTACATTTAAAATTTGTGAAGCATCTTCTTCGTCTGCTATAATCTCATAAACTTTATCTGCTGACCAAAGTTGTAGTAGCTCCTTTACGTCAGTATCTAAAAAATCGGCAAGAATATAAACTTGTTCTCGCCTTGCCTTACGGTCTCCTTTTTCAATTTTGCAATAGGTAGCTGTATCAATTTCCAAAATAGATGCAAACCTTCTCTGTGGAATCCGTTTTTTTCCACGCAAAGATTTTAACTTATTTCCAAATAAACTTGACATAGTAAAGTCTTGACATTATTTGGCAAATTTAGTTAAAGCTTTTTGAATATTAAAAAATTTATCATATTATTTTTTAAGTAGAATTAGCTACATTATCAAAACAAACTATTTTAATAGAACATTGCTATTACCAGCAAAATTACCTTATTATCTACGACTTATGGCTAAGTTTGAAATTGTTTTTGGAAAATAAAATGATTCTTGCAAAAAAACATCTTCAATCACTTTTAATTTTATAATAATCTGTTTTATTAACCTGTTATATATATATACTTTAGCATTTTATCGAACATCGATATATATCGAACAATAACAACTATTAAGCAACATTATTACAACTAAAAGATTGGAGATAGCAGCCCAACCAACTTTTCAAAAAGATGAATATACTTGGGTCTGTTTAGCCAGTCAGTGGGGTTTATCTCAACAGATTGCTCTAAGTCATAATTAAATGATTTTTGCAATTCTTCAGTAATTGTTTTACCATAAAGCATTGCATTAACCTCAAAATTAAGGTCAAAACTTCGGTAGTCCATATTTGCAGATCCAACAACTGACAAGTTATCATCAATAATCATAAACTTAGAATGCACAAATCCTTTTTTATATTCAAATATCCTAACACCATGCCTTAGAAGTTGAGTATAGTACGAACGTGCTGCGGTATTTACCATTTTTGAATCAGATATTCCTGGAATCAGAAGTTTTATTTCGATACCACTTTTTGCAGCAATAATGAGAGCATCCATCAAACTCTCGCCTGGAATAAAATAAGGACTAGCAATTAACACCTGTTGTTTTGCCGAGCCAATAGCTTCCATTAGAGAATAATAAATAACGGGTAATTTAGAATCTGGTCCAGAAGGTACAATCTGTACTAATTCAGTACTTATTTCTTGTTCGTCAGAATATTTTGGAAAATAATTAAAGTCAAATTGCAGTTTATTTTTGGCACTAAAATTCCAATCGCACAGAAAGATGTATTGCAGATAAAAGGTAGAAGGTCCCTCTATCATTAAATGAGTATCTCGCCAATATAAATCATTTGCTGGTGTATTATCATTTCTGTATCTATCACTGATATTAATACCACCTATAAAAGATATTTTACCATCAATTACTATGATTTTTCGGTGGTTTCTGTAATTTAGCCTACTAGCGAAAGCAGACAATTTAATTTTATAAAAAGGTGCAGTTTCTACTCCATTTTCCTCCAATTTTGCGATAAAATTCTTATCTAAACCACGGCTTCCAAAATCGTCATACATAAAACGCACTTCAACACCTTGCAATGCTTTTTTGATAAGTACATTAGCTATAGCGCTTCCAGTTTTATCATTTTCATAGATGTAGTATTCCAGATGAATATGTGATGTAGCACTTTCCAAAGCCTCCAATAAAGCAGGAAACTTCTCCTCGCCATTTAAAAGTAATTTAACAGAATTATTCCCAGTTAAAGGGCTTGTGCTTGAATTGCTGATAAACCGAACCAAATTTACATGTTCAGAAGATAAGTGTCCAGAATGCAAAACCTGTTCTGAGTAATTTCGAACATTGGTAAGGATTTTTTGACTAAGTGCCTCATCCTCGATTAGTTTTCTGCTGTACAGTTTACTTTTTCTATAGTTAACACCAAAGATGAAATAAAATATCACACCAAACAATGGGACAATTACAATAAATAAAATATATGCCAATGCCTTAACGCCACTACGTGTATCGTATAATACTCGAAGTATAACCAAGATTATTATGACGACATATAAAATTTCTAACACAAGTAACCACCTCATAAAATTTATTTTTAAAATTGGCAAAAAATCTACGCTAAATTATCTACCTTCTAAGGCGTTTCAAATATAGCTAAAACTTTTAAAAAAGTAGCAAATTATAACAAAACTCGGATAAACTCGAGCGAAAAGAGGCTGTAAATTCATCAAATTGTTTTTGGTAAATTATAAACTGTATCTATATGATTTGAGGTCTGATGGAGCCTTTAAAGATAGTCATTTAAGGTTTCTTTATATTCAATTCTATAATCCTCGTGAAGTTTTTTTGTTACTACATTTAACAATCGTTTTACAATCATAGCTAGCTTTGTATCATATTGAGAGAAACAAGTTCCAAATATATTCGCAGGCAATGAAAATGGAACTGCAAGAGTATATAATAATAAGTCTGCCTCAAAAGTCTTATTTTTTGAAATCTTAGTGAACTCATTAAGTCTTTTAATACAAGCAGCTAACATATTTGCCATTTGTAATTGCTCAGCAAGTCCTTTATACCTTTTTTGGAAAATAATATCTAAATCATCTTTTGTCCTTTCAAATAATTCTTGCTCTCCAAATTCTTTGTCTATATAATTCGCAAAAACATAATTATAAACAGATTGCTCCTTTGATGCTAATTTTATAACAATATCTTGAAGTTCTTTGCATTCAAGCTTTTTATTTTTTTCTTTTGTTTCTTTATCTAATCTTGGCATACAAATAATATTTTGTGGTGTAATTTAAGTATTTTAATCCTTAACCAGCCCGTAACAGCAAATAAATCGACGTTTTATAACACAAAAACTTACGATGGAGCATATAAATCTGCCAAATAAAGATTGCCCTTGTCTCTTTTTACATCGTTTGTTTGTTACATCTAAATTATTTGTAATTTTACATATTATTTTACGGCATAAAAAACAATTTAAAATGATAAAAAGAGTTTTAATTGCGATATCTTTGCTAATAGTTGCGGCTTACTCTACAGCACAAATTCTAATTCAAGATAGTACTTTTACTGAATCGTTGAATATTTACGGACACACTTGGGATTCTGCTATAATAAAGAATTGCACATTTAAAAATACAATTTTGAGTGATGGAATCCGGATTGCCGATGCAGATAATGTAATAATTGATAGTTGTATATTTTATAATATTGAAGGAAATGGAATTAGATTACACCCTATTGGAGTTTCAGATGGCATAATAATTAAAAACTGTAGGTTTGATTCAATTTATGGCAATGGAGTATTGGCAGATGAACAACATATAAACACACAAATTTTGAATAATACGTTCAATTGGATTGGTTTAGATACCACAGGTGCTTCGATAGGTCAACCTCATCATGGTATTTATTTTAGCGGAAACGATTTTCTAATTTCGGGCAACAGAATTCAAAACATTTATAACAATTATGGAAATTGCATTAGCGTTCGTTCTAATGGGATTGTGAGTAAAAATGTGCTGTCAAATGCGACAAAAAATGGAATTACATATTTTTCAGACCATCCAAATTTGGGAAACAAGCTGCTGGTAGAAAATAATATAGTTTACAATTGTCAGCGTGGAGTTCGAATATCTGATGGAGGAGAACCTTTTGTGGATTCAAGTGTGGTGCGTTTTAATACTGTGATTTCTAATGATTATATGTGTGTTTCGATTGGTCCAGACTTAAATATGAGCATAGAAATATATGGAAATATATTAGTGAGAACAGATGGGAGTCCTAATCATATTTGGGCAGAAAGCCCTGTTAGTCAAACGCATAATGTTTTTTCTGACGAAGATATAGGTTTTGTTAATTACCTTAATAACGACTACCATATAACAGAACAAAGCATAGCATATAGTTTTGCGACAGGATTGTTAGATTTCCCATTAACAGATTTTGAAAATGATTTAAGAAATGCAAACCGACTTGATGCTGGTGCTGACCAATTTTACTTATCAACAGCAATATTGCAAAATAATGAAACACAATTTAATATTTATCCCAACCCAACCAACGAAAAAATTATTATTGACACACAAAACCAGCCACTAGTCTGTGTCAAAATTTATGACATAATCGGGAATCTAAAACAAGAAGCTTTCTCAAATGCATTCTCAATATCAAACTTATCAGACGGTTTTTATATTGTTATAATACAAACAAACAAGTCTAAAGTAGTAAGTAAAATAGTTAAACAATAAAATACTAAGGGTTTGTATCTTGAAGCTCTTTTTGAAGGATATTTTACAGCAAACACACTAAGTTGGGATGCATACAACGAGCAAAGCGATTTGATAATACAGGCAGAAAATTACAAAAAAATATTAGAATACTATCCTGAACTAATTTTAGCAGATAAAATTTACTAGACAAATACAAACAGAAAGTGGTGCAAAGAAAAGGGAATTAGACTAACAGCAACGCCTAAAGATAGACATATAGAGAAAACAGCTCATCAAAAAAGAAAAGAGAAAAAAGAATTTGCCAGAAGAAATCATGTTGAAGGAAAAATAGGAAATGTTAAACAAACATATAATCTTAATCAGATTAAAGCAAAACTCAAGAATACTTCAGAATTCTGGATAGGTGCAAGTCTTTTTGTTATGAATATTATGAATTTTGCAAATATTCTAAATCTGACTTTCTGAGGAAGCCCTAAATAATAAAGTATGGAGAATTTATTTGAGCAAGCTTCTTGTTTTACAATCCCTAAGTACATCTAAACTCGAAAAGAATACTGTGAAATTTAGAACGTATCAAAACCATTAAAACCAATAAGTTTAATTTGTTGATTAGCAAGTTCTATGAATGTGCTAGTGATACTGTTTTGCGAATATGCAAAAGCAAAAGTAAACAGCAAAATGATAATGACATTCAATTTTTTCATAAAATATTTGTTTGTTTTTTTAAATATTTTTATCAGTTAAAGGTAAAACGTTTTCACTTTTATCTTTTAAAATTTTAACTAAGTTAATCCCTAACGCAACGCACAGAAAGGCCTAACACCTTATTATTGTTGTACCTGTAAACCTCGCTGGTACCGTAGCCCATGTACCATTCCCAGGCGTTATTGGTGCCGCTCTCAGTAGCACACCACCAATAACCAAGTGATCCCATGTAGTTGAATGCACCATTGTCGCTACGGCGACCACCCGAAAGGGCTGTAAAACCAGTTTCGTTAGTTGCTCCAGCGTTTGGGCTAATCCAATGTGTTGTGCCGGTTTCTTTTAGCTTACCTCCTGCAACACTTTCTCCACCCAAATAATCGGTTAATTCTGTCCATTCGGCATCGCTTGGTAAATGCCAACCAGCAGGACATACGCCTTGTACACCGCTTGGATTGGCTACACTACTTGCCGAACCGGACATTGCTGCCGACCAATTATATAAAACACCATAAGTAGTATAATTGGCTGTGGTTTTGGCAACAGCTATATCTGTACCATTATAATCATAAACATAATAATAAGTATCTGTAGCAGAACCAGTTCCAGAACCAACCACCTCTGGTAAATATTTTAAGTTTTCTGCCATCCATACTTGGTTGCCTATTCTTACAGCATTGTAATGAGTTCCATCGCGCGAATCTGTTACGCCTACTGCTGCTTGTAAATCTAAAATCATACTTCTTAATTCATCAACATAAGCTTTTGTAGCAGCATCTTGTGCTTCGGTTGGGGCTGCGATGTTTTTAATTTGGATTGCACCTCCATCATTATTTTCAGTTAAAACTTCTGACAAAGTTTGGTTATCAGTAATAATAGGTTTATTTGTCAAATCATTATAATTACCACTAAACAATAGACTTGTATTATCAGTTAAATTTTCCAAATCTGTTGGAATAGTTGGTGTTCCAGTTAAACTACTGTATTGTCCGTCAAAAGCATCTGTAATTCCGTATGCTGAAATTGTTGTTGGAGTATTACTTAAACTGTACCAATCGCCATCAAATAAACTTGGCAGGTTTAATAAATCATTATAATTTCTGCTAAATAACAGACTTGTATTATCAGTTAAATCTTCCAAATCTGTTGGGATAACAGGACTTCCTGTCAAGTTGCTGTATTGTCCGTCAAATAATGTTGGCAGATTGGTTAAATCATTATAATTTTTATCCCACTCAGTAAATACTGGATCGTTTTCGGTAATTGTTCCTGTGAAACTTTCTGCTGTTTTTGCATTCAAAGCATAAGGAACACTTAATAGCTGGCTTGTACCCGTAATAGTATAGTTTTCACCACCAGTTGGGTCGGTTTCAGTTTTGATAAAATAAATATCGTTTGCCCAGTTGATATTACTAAATTCGGCATTTGCTCCTATTTCAATGCTTACCAAACCATTTGCATTAGTGTTTGGTGTTTGAGTTTCGGTGTAAACTACCGTTCCGTTTGCAGATCCTTGCAAAATGCTTACTTGCATACCAATTTGAGTGTTCGTAACTAAGGCGTTATTGCCATCCCGAACAACTGCCTGATAACTCATTTTTTCGGGTGTTTGAGCAAAAATTGATGTGATGATTAGCAGATTTGCTAATGTGATGGTTAATAGTTTGCTAATTGACTTTTTCATTATTTATAACTTTATCGTTTAATGTTCTTTTTTGTTTTTATCAGTTAAAAGTAAAACGTTTACTATTTCAAGTTTTTATTTTCTAACTTACAAACTCTCAATCTTTCAATTAAGTTAGTATTCTGTTTTTTTGTTTCTTTTATTGAAAATATGAGCTTATGTACAAATTACAACAAACTGCTTATAAAACTTTAAGTATTATATGGTAAAAAAACAATGGGCAAAAATATGCCCATTGTAAATAATATAGTAAGTATCCTTTTTAATCTTTAATGCAACGCACAGGATATCCACTTGATAGCCAGCTTCCTACAAAATCTACGCCAGAATCCCAAATGCTCATTCCATATGTACTACTCGCAGTACCAGTGCTTGTTTCGGTCCAATAGCGGGTGCCATATGTCCCATTGGTTCCAGAGCTGGCTCTCAGCACACCATCTGAAAAATGGCGTGTATAAGCCAAAGTCAATTTAAGGGGTGAGTCAAAAGCCCCATATATATCATCACTGCTCCAGCTTGCACGTTCAGCTGCCCATTCTGCTTTTGTTGGTATGCGATAACCACTTGGGCAAGGATTATTCGCTCCCTGTTCATAATTATTCCATGAATCAATGTACGAACCAGTCCAATTATAATAATTTTCACCATTACTAATAATGAAATTACCATCTTCAGGAATTGGATAATTCTGTATATAATCTGTGTTTGATGTTGGAATTTGATGTCCATCTGCAGGACGTCCCCATTGGTATAAGTCGCCGAAAGCATCGGCATCGCCAATTGAAGTAGCTACCTGTGAAGCACCGAGGTTCCGATCCATCCAGACTCTGTTTGTGGCGGGGCTAAGCACCTCAGTTGGTCCTAATACATAAACCTCAGTTATGGTTACCCAAGTTGGAGTACCTCCTTCAAGCCTAAGAAATTGGCCTTCAATTCCAACAGGAATAGTTACCCAATCTGTGCCATTCCAATATTGCATGTCGCCAGTTGAAGTGCCTGTAGGTACACTAGGGTCAGTCTCTGTTTCTATATAATTACCAAGGTTTGAAATTTGGCTTTCAGTAATTGAAATGCCTGATGATTTATCCCAAGCATTAAATACAGGATCAATTTCGTCAGCATTTGTAAAATGGTCGAGATCACTAATTTGACTTTCAGTAATTACGATGCCTGTTGATTTATCCCAAGCATTAAATACAGGATCAGTTTCGTCAGCATTTGTAAAATGATC
>CAYNKH010000009.1:27712-37752 GCA_964397745.1 uncultured Bacteroidales bacterium
ACTGTTGGAATAGTTGGGGTGTTTGTTAAATCTGCATAATCTTTATCCCATGCGTTAAATACCGGGTCGGTTTCAGTAATATCGCCTGTAATGCTTTCAGCCGTTTTTGCATGAATAGCATAAGGCACACTCAATAATTCGCTTGTACCGGTAATGGTGTAATTAATGCCACCGTTAAGGTCAAATTCTGTTTTAATAAAATACTTATCTGACTCCCAATTGATTGCAGAGAATGCTCCATGCTGTACAGCACCATCACCTACTTGCACACTTACCAAGCCATTTTCATTGGTTGTTGCATTATGCGTTTCAACATAAACAAAGCTGCCAAAAGCAGATCCCTCAATAATGCTAATTTGCATCCCTACCTGGGTGTTAACAACTAAGGCATTGTTGCCATCGCGCACAACTGCCTGATAACTCATTTTTTCGGGTGTTTGAGCAAACACACTTGCAGTAATTAAAACTGCTGCTAAAATCGTAATAATCTTTCTCATAACATTTAATTTTTAATAATTTTAAATGATTTAACTTCTTTTTTTCCTTGCTTAACTTTTACAAAATACGTCGCAGGTACAAGATTACTCATTGCAATGCTAGTTTCGTTGCTTGTAATGATCTCGTTGCTCAACAGTCTTCCTTGCATATCGTACAATTGGAAAGATAAATCTGAAATATCAAATTCATCAATACTTAATGTAAGATAATCGGTAGTAGGATTGGGATATGCTGCAATCGCAAGGTTTACCCCCTTTGCTTCTTCTAATCCTGTTACTACGGAAATTTCAAAGGCTTGTTGTACACCTTGTGCTACCGAACCATTTGTACCGGTGTTGGTGGTGTAAACTACTTGCCCAACAGAATAAGCAGCCGAGCCTCCACTTCCCGCAATATTGCCACCTGTGGCGTTAATACTTGTTTGTGCTTGCAAGCCTGTTAGTCCAAGTCCTAACAAGAGTAGAGCACTTAATCTTAATCTTTTGTGTCTCATTTTTTGACCTCCTTTTTTAATTGTTAAATATATGAATAGTGAATATTATTAAATGTTAAATTGCTTAGACTAGGGTTTATCTCTTTAATATTGTGCATTATCGACTCATTCGAGAGGCTCTCAAGAAGATGCTTATGAGCAAGGGCATCGAATGAGTTAATAAAACTACGATAGTAAACTATTTTCTCTAGCTTATCAAGACTGCCAAACTGTAAGGCCAAATTAAAAGATAAACCAATACTCAAATCTTTTGACATAGTATTATATAGAATATAAACCCAACTAAATACTGTAGATCTTATTGAAATTTTGTATTGTTTATCATTTTGTTGTGCCATAATTTTTTAATTATGAGGCAAACATATAGCTTGAAAAAAGAAAACATATCCCACAGGTGAAAAACTTTATCCCACTGGTGCAATTACTTGATATACAGACTTCGTAAAAAGCGTTTTTATAAAAAAATATAATATTTTTTTGAAAACAAATACTGTTTTTGCAAGCTAATAATAGTTGAAGAATAAGAAAATGGCAGTGTAAATATCAAAGCTACACCCCATTTTTACTTAAAAATTTACATTGTCGTTTTTCTAACATTCTGCTTGGAAATTTTTCGGAATTCGGAGGGCGACATACCACAATAATCACGAAAAAGTCGATAATAAGTTGAGCGGGAACTAAATCCAGAATCTTCACCAACTGCATCAATGGAAAGTTTTGATGCTTCTAAGAGCAAATTACCAGCATACACTAAACGAACTCTATTAATATATTCGTTAACGCTCATTCCATTTGCACACTCCTTTATAGCATTAGCCAAATAAGTAGAATTTGTTCCCAACAAATCAGACAAGTCCTTGCGATCTAACTTAGGGTCGGTAAATGAATGTTTTTTGGTAAGCAAATTATTTAGCTTACGAAATAGCAGCTGTTCTTTACTTAGCGATTTTTCAGGAGTACGTTCAAGAACTTGCTCGACCTGAGTTTCGGCTTGCTGAGTTCGCCTAATCCTTTCGTATAAAATCTTGTTTTTGCGGTTTAATCGAATAGTATAAAATATGTAGCCTACAACTAAAAACACTAAGAAAACGCTTATTATAAATAATATAGTCAATTTTGATTGTGAAATTTTATTTTCTAATATTAATTTATCCACTTCATACATAGTGTGCAACTCGTCGAGTTGGGCAGCCATATTGAGGTTACGCAGCGAATCTTTAGCTTGCATTACCGTCTCGTACATAAGAGCGGCTTCCATTCCTTTTCCTGCTTTACGCAATATACGAGCTTTATTTTCCAGCACAGTTAAGCCACTTATACTATCACCAAAACGAACCATCCTTTGATAATTGGTATCAGCAGATACAATTGCTTTATCGTATTGCTCCAGGTACTCAAAAAATCGGGTTTGTACATGCACTAACTTAAATTGCGATATCATACTACGTCCCTCCGCCATTTTTTCAGCAATATCCATATAATACTCAGCCTGAGCAGTGTTACCTGTTTGAAAATGGGCTAGGGTAAGTGCCAAATAGCAGTACATATAGCGTCCGTTCAGCATAGGCGAATACCCAAGTTTTTCGCTCTCAAGTTTGTAATTATCGATGGTGGCTTTCCATTTCTCTGCCACGGTAAGCATTTGAGCGTATTGGTGTTTAGCATCAAGTGTTTCGCATAAAACATTATAAGTGCTTAACAGTAGGCTAATATCTTCCTCTTTAGTCAGACGCTCTATAGCCTCATTAAACGATTTTATCGCCAAGTCATAGCGTTGCTGTGTTTGATATAATATCCCCAGTGTATGTGCCGATACTCCCAAACCATAATTATTATTGCGAAGCTTTGCATCGTCGTACATGAGTTGTGTCTCTCTTAGTGCAGTTTGCTTTTTATCTGCATACATCAACATCTCAATTTTGGCTTCCCAGCAGTTGTAATAATAATCCCATTGATTGTGTTTTGCCATAAACTTGAGATGGTTAGGCAACACAGTTTCAAGCATTTTAAACATGTTGTAATTATATAAGCAAAACACTTGCTTTTGGCGTGCCTGACCCTCGAAATCTATATTGCCTTGTTGTGCAGCCGCTGCTCTTAAATGTTCTATTGCTGTAAGTTCTGTCTGCAAATCATCACCCATAGCAATTAGTACCAAGATATCACTTAGTGCATATAAACGCTCCTCGCCTTCAAGCGTAGGAAGAACTTTCCGAATAGAATCAATAGGATTTTGTTCATTTGCACTTATGAAATTTATGCAAAGCGTTAAAATAAAAAAAAACAAGAAAACAATTCTTACAAAGGTTTTATCACTCATACTTCTTTTCCACCAAAATTTAAACATATAATTCTGTGCACCGCAACACCGCATAGCACATCGCACAAAGATAAGTAAGAACGACAAAAATATAACTTAAACAATCATAAATATATGTTAACAAGTATAATTATTATAGATGTTTTTAAAAATGAAATCGGAGTTCATGCAGGGCGTTTTTAAACACTTAAAATCCAACCAATTACAACAGCTTATTTATTTCATTCTTTTTATTAATTCTATCAAACGAAATTGTATTAGAAATCTCATCAGCAATATCCAACAATTCAATGGACTTTTCTCACTACTCGCTCGGTTGCAATCCAAGTGCAGTGATAAATTGGAGGCAATGTAAACGTCAGTAAGAGGAATATTTTGTCCTAGAGAAACAATCGCTGAAAAGACAAAAATCAATATGTAAATTGTCGTTTTTATATCTGGTCGTTTTTATATCTATTTTTGGAAAAGAGGCGTGCTAAACCAATACACCTAGCATCTTAATAATCACTATATTATTATATTTATCATATTGTTAAAAAACACTTCTGCAAACCACTTCATAACTTTAAAATATACAAATAGTATTTTTTGGTTTATTTCTAAATTGTACAAATTTAGATAATTTTGTCAATAAAGTCAATATTTGAATCATATTAATTAACTTACAGATTGATATTATAATCTTACCCCCTATTTGATATCTACTACTCCAATTGCCCCGCTTACTCGGAATCCCAAAACATATTATTTAGTATCCGCAAAACGATTATTGTTAAGATTTTAGCTACACTGCTCTGAACTAGTCGAAGTGAGTTCGTAAACTCGGTTCTTACAAGCACTATTTACACAACCCAAGTAGAGCCACTGTTAAACAAATCGTCCATATTTTTTATTTTTGATATTTCCTTTACTTCATTGATTTGTTCGACAATAAGATTATCGTAAGTATCATCATTAACAGCTCTGATTACACCAAACGCAACTGGGAATTGGGGTAATTGCATTTTTACTAATGCGTTATGAATAGTTGTGTCTTCTTGATGCATATCATGTACTAATATATCATCTTCAGTAATTCCGTTTTTACCAATTTCAGCTACTTTAAGTTTAAATCCGTCAAGAACAATACCTTTGTTACGCTCTTTGCCAAATATCATTGGTTTACCGTGCTCTAACCACAATTGATTATCCTCACGAGTTTCTTTATCGGTAATTGCTGAATGTGCTCCATTATTAAAAATAACGCAATTTTGTAAGATTTCAATTATCGCAGTACCTCTAAAGCTATCAGACTGTTTGAATATTTCAACCGATTCTTTCACATTAACATCAATAGTACGAGCAAAAAACCTACCTCCTGCACCAATTGTTAATTGCCCAGGATTAAAAGGAATTTCTATTGTTCCAAACGGCGAAGTTGCTGATTTTTGTCCTTTGAGTGAAGTTGGCGAATATTGTCCTTTAGTCAAACCATAAATTTGGTTATTAAATAACAAAACATTTAAATCGACATTACGTCTAATTTCATGAATAAAATGGTTACCACCAATTGCCAGTGCGTCTCCATCGCCAGTAATTTGCCAAACACTAAGTTTAGGGTTTGCAATTTTAGTACCTGATGCCAACAAAGCAGCACGCCCATGTATTCCATGAAACCCGTAAGTATTCATGTAGTATGGGAATCTCGAACTGCATCCAATTCCAGAAATAACCGCATAATCCTCTTTATTATGACCTAATTCTGACATCGCTCTTTGTACTGATGCTAAAACCATAAAATCTCCGCAACCAGGACACCATCTAACTTCTTGCTGGCTTTTAAAATCTTTAGGTATATATTTTTTTGTTTCCATATTATTTAATCTCTAAATGATTTTTAATCTTGTCTTTTAACTCCACTACTGTAAATGGCAATCCTTGTATTTTATTAATTTGTTTATATTTAAAATCAGGGAGTTTCATTCTTAAATAATTTGCAAATTGCCCGCGGTTTATCTCACAAACAATAATATTTTTATATTTTGCAAAAACATCCGCAGTGTTTTTTGGTAATGGATTTATGTAATTAAAATGAGCGTTTGCAAGCTTAATTCCTTCCTCTTTCATTTCATTTACAGTAGAAATTATATGTCCATACGTACTTCCCCAACCAACAATTAAAGTATCACTGTCAATTTGTCCTTCAATTTTTAGCTCTGGAATAAAATCTGCAATTTTTTCTACTTTAGCTTCCCTTAATTCAATCATTTTTTCGTGATTTGCAGGGATATATGAAACATTTCCAGTAATATCCATTTTTTCGAGCCCCCCAATGCGATGTTCAAAGTTTTTCATACCAGGAATTGCCCACGATCTAACGAGATTTTCGTCTCTTTCGTAAGGTAGATATTTTTCTTTATCAGCTTTTACAAATTTTGTTTTAATATTAGTCAAATCTTTCATTGCAGGAATAAGCCAAGGCTCTGTTCCGTTTGCGAGATAATTATCAGTTAAAAGCAATACTGGTGTCATGTGTTCCAAAGCTATGCGAGCAGCTTCGTAAGACATATCAAAACAATTTGTGGGCGTACTTGCTGCCAAAACTGGAACTGGGCTTTCTCCATTTCGTCCTGTTAGAGCCTGAAAAAGATCCGACTGCTCGGTTTTTGTGGGCAATCCTGTTGATGGACCACCACGTTGAACATTCACAACAACAAGCGGAAGTTCAGTAATAACAGCAAGTCCGAGAGCCTCCGACTTTAATGCTAAACCAGGACCAGAAGTTGAAGTTGCAGCAAGATTACCAGCAAAAGATGCTCCAATTGCACTAACAATGCCGCCAATTTCGTCTTCGGCTTGAAAGGATTTTGCTCCCAAATCTCTGCGATTTGCAATTTCTATCAATATATCGGAGGCTGGTGTAATTGGATATGAGCCTAAAAATAATTCTAATTTAGTTTTTTCGGCTGCTGCCAACAATCCCCAAGCAGTAGCAACATTACCACTAATATTTCTGTATTTTCCTTTAAGCTCCGTTTGAGACACAATCCTAAATGAAGGCATAGCCTGAATAGCAGCAGCATAATTAAAGCCTCCTTTTAAAACCATTATATTCGCCTTTATTAATTCAGGTTTGTTTTTAAACTTATCTTCAAAATACGCTTCAGAATATTTTGTTGGGAAACAGAATAAATTATAAACTATGCCCAAAGCAAACATATTTTTACTTTTCATAATTACTTTAGGCTCTAATCCGCTATCCTTTAGGATTTCTTGAGTCATAGAGCTTATAGGAGCTTCGATAAGTTTATAATCCTGCTTAATAATTTCGAGAGTATCATCTTTAAAACCAGCTTTCTCAAAATTTTTATCTGTAAAAGTGTCGATGTCAGCAATTATTATTCCGCCTCTTTTAATCATTTTGATATTAGCCATTATAGCGGCTGGGTTTAGTGCTACAAGCACATCACATTTGTCTCCTGGCGTATGGATATTTTTACCAAAATGCAACTGAAAACCAGAAACTCCACCAATAGTTCCTTGAGGAGCTCTAATTTCGGCAGGATAATCAGGAAAAGTTGCCACATCCTCTCCCATTTGTGCAGTTGTATTAGTTAATTGCATACCCGACAGTTGTATTCCATCACCGGAATCACCTGCAAATTTTATCACAACATTATCAAGATCAATTACTTTTTTACTCATATTATAGTTCTTATTTTTAGCAATAACAATATTATAATCATTCTGTTCGTAACTTTATTATTGTTTAACCCCTTTCATAGATAATTGTATTCTTTTTCTATCAATATCAATCTCTACAATTCGAACTTTTACATGCTGATGCAAGTCCAATTCCTCTGCTGGATTTGAAATAAATCTATCACAAATTTGAGATATATGCACCAAGCCATTTTCTTTAATACCGATATCTATAAATGCTCCAAAATTCGTTAGATTTGTAACAATACCAGGCAATTCCATATCAAGTTTAAGGTCTTCGATTTTATAAATAGTTTTATCAAATTCCATTACTTTTATAGCTTTTCGCGGATCTCGTCCGGGTTTTTCAAGCTCTTTAATTATATCGTTTAATGAAGGTAAATCAATTTCGGAGGTAATATATTTTGACAGATTTATTCCTTTTAGAATTTCGGTCTCTTGTACCAACTCGTCAATTTTTTTGCCAATAT
The DNA here is from genome assembly GCA_964397745.1 of uncultured Bacteroidales bacterium. GTDB lineage: Bacteria > Bacteroidota > Bacteroidia > Bacteroidales > ML635J-15 > Bact-19. Next base: position 35,196 of record CAYNKH010000009.1, read on the forward strand.
CTTTTGCCATTTTTTGTACAATATGATACGATTCTGGATGTACTGCGGTATTATCGAGAGGATTTTCTCCACCATCGATACGCAAAAAACCAGCACATTGCTCAAACGCTTTTGCACCAAGACGTGGCACTTTCATAAGTTGCTTTCGGTTTTTAAACGCTCCATTTTCGCTACGATAATCAACAATATTTTTAGCAAGTACTGGTCCCAAACCTGACACATAATTTAACAAATGTTTTCCAGCGGTATTAAGATTCACGCCAACACTATTAACAGCACTTTCTACAACCCTGTCGAGACTGTCTTTTAATAATTTTTGGTCAACATCATGTTGATATTGTCCCACTCCAATAGATTTTGGATCAATTTTCACAAGTTCAGCCAACGGATCCATTAATCTGCGAGCAATAGAAACCGCTCCACGCACCGTAACATCATATTGTGGAAACTCTTCGCGAGCGACAGAAGAAGCAGAATAAACAGAGGCTCCATCTTCGCTTACTATAAACACTTGTATTTCTCTATCAAATTTTATGCGTTTCACAAAACTTTCTGTCTCCCGACTTGCAGTTCCGTTACCAATTGCAACAGCGTCAATTTTAAAACTGCTAACCAAAGAGTTCATCTTTTTCATTGCCATTGCAGTATCTTCTTGAGGTTTGTGCGGATATATTGTTTCGTTATGCAATAAATCGCCTTGCTCGTCTATACAAACAAGTTTACAACCTGAGCGATAACCTGGATCTATACCAAGAATACGTTTTTTACCATAAGGAGGAGCTAATAATAATTGTCTTAAATTATTTACAAACACTTCAATAGCCGAAATATCGGCAGTGTTTTTGCTCAAAGCTGCAAACTCGTTCTCAATTGAGGGTTTTATTAAACGTGAATATGAATCTTTTAAAGCCTCCTCAACAATTTGCGAACTTTTATTTTTAGACTTTACAAATAAATAGCGTAAACGTTTAATAGCATTTTCTTCTATTGGTGAAATATCAACTCTTAAAAAACCTTCTTTTTCGGCTCTTCTAATTGCGAGTATTCTATGTGAAGGACATTTATCTAATTTTTGCGAAAACTCAAAGTAATCGGTATATTTAACAGCCTCTTCAACTTTAGTTTTTACAAGTTTTGATGTTATTACTGCTTCTTCGGCAAAAAGATTACGAACACGCTCACGAGCCGAGGGGTTCTCCGAAATTTTTTCAGCAATTATATCATTTACGCCAGCAAGTGCTTCTTCAATTGAGTTAACTTTATCATTCAAATATGTAGCCGCCAATTTCTCAATATCAATATCTTTCTGTTCAAATATTATATCTGCAAGAGGCTCAAGTCCTTTTTCTTTTGCAATAGATGCTCGTGTGCGTTTTTTTGGTTTATACGGCAAATAAATATCTTCAAGTTTATTTGCATCCCATGTAGATTCTATTTTAGATTTAAGTTCATCTGTGAGTAAATCTTGTTTTTCGATTACCCCAAGAATTGTTTCTTTACGTGCAATTATATCAGTAAAATATTCATTCTGTTTGCGAATACTTTCTAATTGTTCTTCGTCAAGCCCACCAGTTTTTTCCTTACGATAACGAGCAACAAAAGGAATAGTCGCACCTCCATCAAAAAGCTCAAGAGTATTGAGTATTTGCCTAACTGGAATGTTAGTTACTGCTGCAATTAATTCTATCTTATTGTCCATAGTATAATTTTGTCAAACATAGTAATCTTAAATAAAATCACAAGATAAAAATCGATAAGTTTTTTAACAAGATTATTAACAAAATGTAAAAAACACTCGGATAAATCCGCGTGAGCGGAGACTTCGAGACATTCGCCAATTGGCGGACTCCTCAGTCTCCTAAGTGTACACGACCAACTTAGTGCAATGTTTTAATAATTGGCAAATTAAAGATTATCAACATAATTAATAAGCAAGCACATATATTTTTACTAGTTCAAACAACAAATGATTAACTAATATTGTTATTCTAATAGAATAATAAGACAATTATACAACATGAAAAATAACACTAGAAAACAAAACATTGTTTTAAAAAAAGCGTATAAATAAATGATTATCAATTTGATTTTTTAATTGAACAAAAAAATATTTATGTATAACAATATGAATTTAAGGCACTTCAACAAATCAATATTATTTGATTTGTTAGGTAACAACGAAGCTAATGTCAGCTTATTAATAGACAATTATTTCAAAGAGATTTATGGTTTTCTCAAACAATTGAGAAAATCAGCCAAAAAAAATAATATTGACACTTTCTCAGACAACGCACAAGCCATTGCAACTGCGAGCAAATCGGTTTGTTTTGAGCTAATGCACGTTATGGCAATTGAAATAGAAAAAATTGACATATCAAACACTAAAGAAATAAACGATTTTATTGATGAAATGGAAAACGAGTTAGAGATTATAAAAGATCTTTTAAACACTTAGGAATTGTAAAACAATAAGCCCTTGATAATGGTGGCTTCGGTGGCTTCGGTGGCTTCGGTGGTTTCGGCTTCGCTCAGCCACCTTGACAAGTATCAGCCACCT
>CAYNKH010000010.1:0-16824 GCA_964397745.1 uncultured Bacteroidales bacterium
TGAAATTTATTAAACAAAATAATATAACATCTACAAATATTTTTGCATCAGAACTTTTAACTAATAATAAGTTAAGTGATGAAACAGTTGTTTATACAAATTTTCAAACAAATGGGAGAGGATATGCACAAAACAAATGGCATTCTGATGAAAATAAAAATTTACTTTTTTCAATTATTACTTTTCCAAAAATAAATGTAGAAAGTCATTTTTGTTTAAATATGATTATTTCGCTTGCAATATCCGATTATCTACTTTTAAAGGGTGTTAAGGCAAAAATAAAATGGCCTAATGATATTTATGTAAAAGATAGTAAAATTACTGGAATACTGGTCGAAAATTGCTTTTACGGTGATATAATCAAGTCTTCTATTATTGGTGTTGGATTAAATTTGAATCAAATAGTTTTTCCAAAAGAAATTCCAAATCCTGTGTCTTTAAAAAATTTGACAAATACAGATTATAATATTGATAAAGAAATAAGAGAAATATCAAATATTATTTCTGATAAAATTAAAAATTACAAGAGTCTTGAATTTAGTGAGATTAGAATAAAATATTTGGAAAATTTATACAGGTTAAATGTTGATTCTTTGTTCAAAAAAAATGATGAAACATTTACAGCAAAAATTATAGATATTCGAAAAACTGGTCATTTAGTTATTTGCGATAATGATAATAAACTGCAAGAATTTTATTTTAAAGAAATTGAATTTAAGAAAGAGGTTTTTTAGGCGGTTAAAAAAAGGATTTGGAGATGTTTTGGCACAAGCCAAAACCCTCAGTAGCTTTTTTTGAATTTTGAATTATTGAAAAAAACAATTTTTTTTTTCAAATATTATGTATCTTTACCGTGACAAAATTAAAGTTGGGTTTAATAATAACACGGTAAACAATGTATTATAAAAGATTTTTAGAAGAAAAAGTAATAAAAAGTTTAGAACATTTTCCAGTGACAGCAATTTTGGGACCTCGTCAATGTGGTAAATCAACAATGGCAAAACACTTGTTGCAAAATTATGAGCAAACAATTTATTTGGATTTAGAAAGGCCTTCTGACTTACAAAAGCTTGAAGATGCAGAATGGTTTTTTCAGACGAATAAATCAAAGCTTATTTGCATAGATGAAATTCAAAGAAAACCTGAGCTTTTTCCCGTTATCCGTAGTTTGGTTGATGAGTGGTCAGATTCTGGTCACTTTTTAGTGCTTGGTTCGGCATCTCAGGATTTAATAAAACAAAGTTCTGAAAGTTTAGCAGGTCGTATTTCATTTCATCGTTTAACACCTTTTCTTTATCAAGAAATTGAGAATGTTTATTCAATGGAAGATTATCTGATAAAAGGTGGATTTCCTGGTAGTTTATTAGCTGCCGATATGGATATATCAGAATCTTGGCGAGATAATTTTATTATGACTTTTATTGAACGTGATATTCTACAATGGAGTAATATTATGTCGGGAGCAATGCGGCGTTTGTGGCAGATGTTGGCTCAAAATAATGGACAGGTACAAAACTATGCTCAATTGTGTGATTCACTGAATGTTAGCTTTCGCACCTTAAAAAATTACCTTGATTTACTTCAACAAACATTTATGCTTGAATTTGTTCCTCCCTGGTTGTCAAATCTCAAAAAACGCATAATTAAATCGCCAGAGTTGTATCTTAATGACACAGGATTAATATGTGCCTTTTCTGATATTCGCAGTTTTAATCAGTTAAGCGGTCATGTTTTGCTTGGTTCTGTTTGGGAGTCGCTTGTTTTGCAACACATAAAAGCAATATATCCAAAATTAAATGTGTTTTTTTATCGTACTACGCATGGTGCTGAAGTTGATTTTGTACTTGAATATGCCGGAAAAACACTTGCTGTTGAATGCAAGGCATCGCTTAGTCCTAAATTATCTAAAGGTAACTACATATCTCAAGTCGATGTGAAATCTGATAAATTGCTTGTAGTAATTCCTTCTAATGATGCTTATGAAAAAAATAAGCATACTTATATTGCATCGCTTCAACATGCTTTGTCATTTGTGAAAGCATATTTTGATATGTGAGTTTATGTCTGATGATTTTGAGGCCACCTACATTTTATCTTCAATCGATTTCACTTTACCCTTTAATCTTCCCATAGGTTTATTTGTTTGGATATCAAAACTAACAGTTGCATAAACTCTGTTAGAGAAAGGTTCAAGAATTTTGTAAGATTTGTTTACAATTTCTAATGCTTGTTCAATATTTTCGGTTTCTACTATGGTTCCCATTGCATTTAGTTTGTAGTCGTAACCCGATTCGGAAATCATTTTGATTATTTTGCTAACAAACTCACTTACACTGTCCCCTTTATCTGTAGGAAACATTGCATAATTCATTAAAACTGACATATATTATTTATTTATTGATGATATTAGTTCTCTAGAAATGGTTCTTTCGATAGATTTTGCAATTTCGATATATGCTTTGTTTGTAGCAGTTTGATAGTCTGCACCAGAATATTCATCTGATTTAGTTTTACGAAAAACAATATTCCCAGCATTATCAGTAAGGTCGAAAGTATAATTTGCAACAACTTCATACTCACCATAATACTCTCCGTTTTTCATAGTATTACTAGTAATTTTTAACGTAAAATCGGGTTTTAAATTTGGATTTATTGAAAATTCATTACTAAGCATTCCTTCGAATGTTGATTTTAAAAGTTGGTTTTTACGGATTTCATCAAATTCGGTTTCTTTGGATGCAATTTTTAATATAGGTTTTTCGACAATTACTCGCATTTTATTTTCACTTGCTGGTATGTTTTTAATAATGCTACGCACTATATGGTCTTTAGCAGCACGTGAAAAACTAAGCATATCTATAGAAACAGAAAGAGTTTCATTATTTGGTTGCGATGTTATTTTTCGTATTGAGCAATATACTTTTCCATCATTTCCTGAAACTTCTGAGTTACGCAAAAGTCCAGCACCAGTAAAGCTAATTTTTACTGGAATGCCTGATACTGGTTTATTGTCTTTACCTGTTATTGTAAAAGAGAATACATCAGCATTAATATCTACAGCTTTTTTTACTTTTATTTCTTCGGTATTAAAACTTATTTTAAGATTATTAGCAAAATCTGCTATTGCTACAAAAATTTCGTTTCCAAGGTCTTTATCTTCACCGTTTATATTTGTGATAGTACTTTCGCCGAGGTATGGTTTTAAAGCTGTAAGAGCCTCTACATAGAATTGAAATGCGTTGTAATGTAAATCACGTCCAAGTAATTCTCTTGCTTGATAATATTTGTTTTTTGCATCCAGGATACTTTGTTCTTTTTGCTGTGCTTTTTTTGCTGCATAAACAGTTTTAGAAAGGCGGTAATATACCCAGTAATACTCTTCATTTTCCCATGTATCAACTAGTTCGTAATCTTCGAGTGTTTGGTTTGTAGATGCGGTTATATCGCTCGAGAAATTCTCATTTATTTTATAATTAGTTTCAATTATTGATAAAACAGAAGTTGATTCAATATTTACCGAAATACTTGAGGCAAGATCACCAAGAGCTTTTTGTTGTGCATTTGCTTGGTAGTCGGCGGGTAAAAACCCTTTTTTAGGTGATGAGCTTACGCCGATGTAATATATTGGGGTTTGAGGTTTGCTAATTACCCATTCGGGCATATCTTTTTTTTCATAATTATATCTTTTCCCAATTTGGCATGATGATACCAAAACCAATAATTGCAAAAGAAGAATTATTTGTATTTTTTTCATTGTAAATTTAGTTTTCATTAACATAGTTGTTTACGCCATTAGAAATAATTGCAGCTGCTTCATTAACAACTTCGGTAGATAATGTATTATAATCTTTAATTTGAGATCTGGAGTCTAAGAGGTTTTTCAGTCTATTGATATCGGAACTTTTGTCATTAATATAATCTTCAGATGATTTAACTTTTTTGTATTTCCAATATCCAGGCACTAAATTTTTGCGATCGCCAGAGTATTTTGCATAATAAATGTCATCTCTGGCAAGTAAGTTTTTTGAGCTTGTTGATTTAATTTCTCCTGTTCGTTTATCTATAAGTTTGTACATAAAACTCATACTGATTGAACGAGACATCTTATACTCATAATAAGTAACTTTATCGTATTCTGTTCTATATTCGTACTCGTCGGTTTCACGATTTTTAACTTTAACTTTTTTTCTTAAATATCCTCTTTTTTCAGTTGTTTTTAATTCGCCTTTATTATAAGTAAATTTAGATATTTCACAATATAAGCTAAGATTAGTTTCTGATGCTCTTATTTGAGTATCAGAATAAATAAGTTTTATAAAAGGATTATTAAAATTTTGTATATTAGTAATTACTTTACTTTCTAAGTTATTATTAATTCCGCTTGCACCACTTAGATTTTTGATATTTTCTATTACTATATTTACAGAGCCTTTTTTTAAGCTTTCGGCTTTGAGATCATACGAACTTTTATATGCTCCTGCTCCTTTAATAATTCCGTCAAAAGCATAATATGCTTGGCGGTATTTCCCGACATCCATTTTCTGTAGTGCATCTCTATATTTAGGTTCATAAGTAGCTGTAATTAGTTTATCTTTTGAATCTTTATAATTGGGTTGTAGTCTTACAATTTCTTTAAATATGCTTTCTGCTTGAGCAAATTTTTCTTCACTAAGTAAATTTGAGCCTTCATAGTATTGATTTTCGAGGAAAATATTTTTAACTTCTTCGTAATAATCTTTATAAAAAGATGGAAAATTCAAATCTATACCTACACCAGATATTTTATTGTGATAATCTCGCGCATCTTCGTATAGATATACTGCTTCTTTATTATTTTGGGTATTATAGGCTTTGTTAAATTCCGATAGCTTTTTGCTTAAACTCATTTGGGCAGTGCGTTTTAATCCTGCAAATGCTTCAATATTTGTGTTTTTAATTCTAACAGCTTGATAATATAGCTCTGCTGCTTCGTGGTATTGACCCATAGCTTCGAGTTTTGTAGCTTTTTTTGTATATCGATGAGATGCACATCCTCCCAGCACAATTAACAGGCTTATCAATATGATGGAAATAGTAAATATCTTCTTCATAAATAGTGATTTTAAATTTACCTCAAATATAGTTTATTTTAACAAATCTTTCTTTAATTTAATTACTTTTTGGTTGTTATTGGCATCGTAGTTAATAATTATTCTGTCTTTGTTTTTATATATTTTAAAGTAATTAACTTTATGCTTTCTTAAAAATGGTCTGTAATTAATCCCCGATAATACTGATACTTGAATGATTCCATTAGTATATGAGCGTATGTGTATTCGAGCATTATTATCAATAATTATTCCGCTCAAACGAAAATTATCCAAAGTCTTAACATTTATTGTTACAATATCATTTTTGCTTTTAATTTTAACAATATCTCTTAAGTTTTTATAGAGTTTTGGATATTGTTTTTCAAATTCAGGGTTCATTGTGGTAATTGCTGCCATTATTTCTTTGCCTTTTAACTTTATTTTGCCATTTTCTAAAATTGTAAGAAATGCACATAATGATGCAATATTGTCGTCATATTTTTTTGATATAAAACTTTGAGTTAATTCGTTTAGTGCTATTGCAAATTCGTAGGAGCTTTTTTTATCATATATTTTACTCTCAGCAAGATAAGGGTGAATGGATGAAAAGTGTCCTGAAAAAATAATTCTATCATTATCATAATTGATTATTGGTTGTTGATTTACATAAGATTGTTCGCTTATATCCGTTTTATCAATAATTTCTCCGTTTTTATTTACAGTTATATTAAAATAATTATTTGCTAAATTATTTTTTTGGAAAGCCTCAGCATTTTGCATCCATAAAAGTTTCAAATTATTATCTAAAGCTGCTATAAACATCTCTCGCTGATGTTTTGTTGTAATATCGCTGTTTTCAAAGTTTAAACTGTTGTTATAATATCCAGAAATAAATATTTTATTGTTTTCGGCAAATATACCTGCTGGAATTAGAAGTCCGTTTCCATTAATTTGTTTAAAATTTGAGATTTTTCCAACTTCATCACAATAACATACAAATATGCTTTCATTGTCGTTCGAGAGTCTTATTAAATCCCCGTTTATTATAATAGAATCTTGCATATTTCCTATTGCAAAATATCCATTTCCAGATTTAACAATATCATTTTTATAGTTTGTTCTAACGAGCCCTTGATTTATTAAAATTTGCCAAACTTGCTCTTCTTTGTTATAATTAAAGTGGCTGTTATTTAGTTTTAACACACTTACATCTGCTTTTACATATTCAGGCATGCACGCACCAACTGGAGCATTTATAAAAGTTGGGTCACAAATTACATATCTTTCGTTTTCTATTTCGAAATACATGCCATCGGTTTTACTATTAAATTTCACTGCAGTAGCAATATGTCCGGGATAATTTAATCCAATAACTTGAAGATTTAGATACTCGTTTATAAGATAGCTATAAAAGACAGATCGATCTTCGCAATCGGCGTGTTTGTAATGAAATATCTCTTCGGGAAAAAAGAATTTTTCGTATCCAAACTGTTCTCCATCGGTTTGATAACTAAATGCTGTTTGAACAAAGTGCAAAAGAAAGTTTGCAGCCTTAATTTCGTCCATATTTACAATTGCCGAATCAATATAGCGGTCTAAAGATTCTTTTGCTGTATGTGATATTCCAGCATCGAAAAATATTTGGATTTCTCCTTGGGGGTAATCAGCGTAAAAGTCGATAAGGTTTTTATTGTAATTGATTTTAAATTCGTAGTTTTCACTATCATAATCGAAGTTTAGCTTACGTGTTAAACTATTTTCCTCGAATAAAGGAGCAATATACATATTAAAATTCATTATCCGATTTGCATCAGGATAATCTTGCTTATAAGTGTATAAGGTTCCTATTTGACAATCTTTTTCAAAAACATAATATTTTAAATTGTCAAATATAAAATATGAATATCCGTACATTAAATTAACGACAGGAACCAATAGATGTATATTTCTTTTTTCATATCCTACTTTTGTTTTGTAACCAGTTTTTGATAATAAAAACCAGCTTAATAGTCTTTGTTCATTAGGTGTTGATAAAATGGAGCCAGCAATTTCTTCTGTTAATTTAAGAAAGGCAAAGTCGTTAAGATTTAGTTCGTTTTTGTACTCTAACATTTGTTCTATTAATCTATAGTGGTCAGATTCGGAGGTTTGTGTCCAAAAGTTTGAAATTTCTTTTTCGCTTACTTCGGATAGTTTAAGAGTATTAAATTTTTTAGGATAGATAAAATCTAAATTTGTTCCATAAAAATTGACTTGCAGATATTCATAATCTTTTTTTGCCGTTATTGGTTGGGGTTTTGGAAGTGGTCGTAATTCCATCTCAATTATTGATGCTTCGGGTAATTTTATTTCGGTAATTTTCTTTTCAGCAACTTTTTTTATCGGAATATTCTTTTTTGGAGCTTCAAAAACGGGAATTTCTTTAGGTCCAGGTATCGAAGCTGGTTTTCCTTGCTTTAAGAGTTCAACATTTTCCCAATCTTGTTTCAAAAAGTTTGAAAATTCGTTATCTCTATCTTCTTTAAATTTTTCGAATGCTTTGTTTTCTTGTTGGATAAAGTCTTGATAGTTTTTTTTAAATTCTTCATAACTTAAGCTATCATTTTGAGCAAATACAAATGCAACTGATATAAGTGCAAATAAAAAAAGTAAATTCTTTTTCATAGTTTAATTATTTATGGTTAAATTTACAAACAATATTTATGCCATTGGTGTTTGATGTAAAGATAGTAATTTTGGATAAAATCACAAAAAATCAAACATTTTAAAATTGTAATTTTACGATTTTTGGGGAGCTTAAAAAGACAAAAAAAAGTTTATTTTTATTTTCATTAAAGTTCTTTTAAATATATAATATTTTTTAGACATTTACACCGAATATTAAAGGAAACATTAACGTCAATATTTTATTATGATGAACACTGGCAAACTTAGAGTAATTCAGGACTTTGAAAAATTATCGAAAGAAATACAGGAACAGATAAAGCTTACATATCCTGAGGGATTTAGTCAGTATCTGATACAATTCACCAATAAGGAGGGGCGACTTGTTAGTGCTTTGCCTTTTGAAACGGATGAAAAAATCTATTTAGTAAGGATGACAAATCAAGAAGCATTGGAGATTATTCTTGAAGATGATGACTATAATGATGCGGGCATGTTGAAGGTTGCAAGTAAAGAGCAGTTTGCTGATAAATATGCTGAGTTAGATTATATGAGCGATGCAATAAATGATGATGATGATGATGAAGTAGCTGGCACTTTTGTGGAGCCTTTTGAAGATCCAGATGATGATGATGATTAAATACTGTTAGGTTATAATGACTCAGATACTGAGTTTATAGAGTACTAAAAATTGGTAATAACAAGAGTGGTGAGGAGTTTTCTTACCACTTTTTTTTATTATATCATTGTTCGATTCGATAAAATTTTTGAGATTTATCTCTTTGGTCTCATATTTTCCATAGATAAATTATCATTTCGACAGAAGGGAGAAATCTTTTTGTTTATAATTAAATGTATAATTTTATCGGGCATCAAAATGTTCATAACATAATGTTTTTTTCCCTCACATTTATATTAACAGCAAATTTTATCGCATCCTTATTTAGAATGATTTGTGTTCTTCAACACTTATTCTAAATAACAATAAGTGTAACACGCTGAAAAAGAGAAAGATAAGAGTATGTTTTCAAATTAAATCAAAATTAAATGGAATTAGTCTAAACAAAAACAATATTTCGATGTTTATACTGCCAGTTGAAAATATTTAGAGAATTTTCGATAATTAATATTAAAAACAAACATTAATTTTTCGGAATATTCTCTTAAAAGAATAAGTTTTAATAAAAATAAAAATTATGAAAGCACCAATTATTGTTTCAGTATTTTTTTTAGGCATCATTTTATCATTAAATAATTTTTTATATAGCCAAACCGCTGTAGAAATTAATGATTATTTAAAAAATACAGTTTCCGCTAAATCATCCACTAATGATTTGGAAAATTTAAGAAATCTTTATTATGATTTTAATACCACTGCTGTTTTATCTAAGGATAATGTAAAAATAGTAGGCGAAGATAGTCCAAAAGCAATTCTAATTAATCTGTCTGATATAGATGCGGTTTATGAAAAGAATCCAAAATTGTCAGAAATAGAGATATTGATAATTAGTATAGAAGGTGGAGAATATGCGAAGCTGAATTTAAACAATTTAAAATACCTATCAAAATTAAAATACATTGTTTTTAAATCTGATGTTGTAGTTAGTTCAAAAGACATTAACTCCCTTATTGTCAATGCAAAAGATGTTAATTATACTTTACTTTATGATAATAGTATTCCCCAATAATCATTTAATAAGCACTTAAAAAAATACAGATATGAAACACATTTTACTATTTCCGAAATATGCGAGATTTTCTTTAATTTTTACATTAATTGTGTTACTATCAGGTGGCATAAGTAATTTAAGATCGCAGGTAATAAAATCGTTTACTCAAAGGAGTTCTCAATATACACCTGGAAAATTTATTTATAATGTTAAAGGTGATTTTGCCTTAGTTGGTAATACAAATTTAACATTAGCGAGTTATGGAGATAATAACTCTAACAATAATTTGATGATGTACGTTGATGTTGATAGTGATCCTACGACCCTAAACTCGTCTTCATCAAATCTTAATTTTTCGATAGAGAATGGAGCAGATCCCAATTGTTCTAATATTGTTTATGCTGGTCTTTACTGGACAGGTAGAGCACATAACGGTGGAAACAGCCCATTAACTTTTTCTGTAACCAAAGGAGGAGTAACGGTTGAGTTCGATAAACAAAAAGTTCTTTTAAAAGGACCTGGAGCATCTAGTTATGAAACTGTTGTTGCTAACACAAATGATATTTATTATCCAGTAACTAATCATGGACAGATGTATTCGGCTTATGCTGAAGTTACTGATTATGTTCGTCAGCATGGAATAGGTAATTATTTTGTTGGTAATGTTGCTCTTAGAGAGGGTAATGGTGGTAGTACAGGATATTATGGTGGATGGGGAATGATTGTTATTTACGAAAATTCCAAAATGGATTGGAGAGATGTTACGATATTTGATGGTCATGCTTATGTCGCTGGTGGCGTTACTGCTGATTATACTATTCCAGTTTCAGGATTTAATACAACCCAAAGTGGAGATGTAAATATGAAGCTTGGTCTTATTGCAGGTGAAGGTGACAGAACTATAGATGGTGATTATTTGCAAATTCGTAATCATGCAAATACAAATTGGGTAGATTTGAATCATACTGGTAATTCTGCAAATAACTTTTTTAACAGTTCGATTTTTACAGGAGGAAATTCCAGAAATCCTAATCTTTTGAATAATACAGGTTTGGATATTTCAATGTTTGATATTCCCAATGCTGGAAATTCTGTTATCAAAAACAATCAAACTTCTGCTAATTTTAGATATGGAACTACTCAAGATACATACACAATATTTATGCTTGCGATGTCTGTTGATGCATACATCCCAACACCTGAAGCACAAACAATAATTCAAAGCATTAATGGTGTTCCTTATCTTACAGGGGATCCATTAGTGGCTCAACCAGGAGATGAAATAGAGTTTACAATTGATGTAAAAAATAAAGGAACAGAACCAATTGATAATTCTCAACTGATAATTCCGATACCTTTTGCATCATCTTATGTAAGTAGTTCTATTCAGACATTTTTTACTCCATTGCCAACACCAAATAACGTGTATTATAATCCTTCTATGGGAGCAAATGGGTCAATTGTTTGGGATATTGGAACATTGCCATTACCAGCAGATGCAAACGACTTGCTTGGAACATTAACTTATAAAATTAAAGTTACTGAGGATTGTGTAATCCTATCGAATGTTAACTGTGATCCAGAAATAATTATTAGTGGTTATATGAATGGAGTTGGACAAATTAGTAATACGAGTTTTTCAAACCAATCAACAATGCAAGGCTATCAAATGTCGGGAGGTTGTATTGGAGAACCAATTCTTAATCCTTATGTGTTTTCAATTGACGCAAACTCTTATGTAAGTGCAAATTGTGCTGCAACTCCATCTGTTCTTGAGTTTTTAAAATGTAATGTTGGTTCAAGTATTCCAATTACAGAAGTTTCAGGACATTTGCCCGCTGGTTCAAGATTTTATAATGAATATCCAGTAACAGGAGCTTCTGTAGAATATACAATTTCTAATCCGTTTCCTGCAACACCTGGTGTAAGTACATATTATGCTATTCCTCCAGGTGCGACTTCATGCTATTTTGAATTTACTATTGAGGTTGTTGATATGATAACAAGTCCAGCGGCTGCAAGTCCAGTTGAATATTGTCAAAATGAAACAGCAATTCCTCTTACAGCAACTGCAAGTAATCCTTCTTATACTTTATATTATTATTCAAGTTTAGGTGGTACGCCTCAATTGTCAATTACTCCATCCACAGCAACAGTAGGAACTTTTACTTACTATGTTTCTGAAGGTTTGAGCGGATCTTGTATTAGTACTAATCCTGTTCCAATTGAAGTTGTTGTTAATCCTTTACCTGTAGAACCTTCTGCTGCAAATTCAGATAATGCTACTGTTTGTTTTAATAATAGCGATAATATTATTCTTACGGCAACTGGTGGCTCTGGGGATATTTTAAATTGGTACACTGGCTCTTGTAATGGAACACTTATCGGAACAGGAAATAATTTAAGTATTGCTTCGCCAACTGCAACAACAACATATTATGCAGCATGGGAAAATTCTTGTGGAATATCAACTTGTGCCGAGACAACAGTAAGTGTAATTCCTGAAATTATTGTTAGTCTTAATGTTACAGCCGAAATTAGTGCTTATAATGGTTCGGATGCCGAAATTACAGTTACGGCTAGTGGAGGAAATGGTGGATTTACTTATTCTCTAAATGGTGGAGCACCACAAGCTTCGAATGTTTTTGGTGGTTTGTCTGCTGGAACTTATGATATTACAGTTTTTGATGACTTTGGTTGTTCTGTTACAACACAAATAATTGTAAATAATGCATTGCAGATAATTGCTGTGGATGATAGCGGTACAATTAACGGATATGACGGCGGAATTGCTGTTACTAATGTCCTTGTTAATGACCTTTTAGATGGTTCAATATTAGATCCATTAGATGTTAATCTTGGATTTATAAGTTCAACCGATCCAAATATTAGTTTGGTAGGAACCGATGTTGTTGTTGCTCCAGGAACACCAGCAGGAACTTATTATCTTGTTTATGAAATTTGCGAAATTGCAAATCCAACAAATTGCGATCGGGCAACTGTAACAATTACTGTAACAGCAACAACAATTATTGCTGTTGACGATTTTGCTACTGGTGTTAATGGTACAACTGGGCAAACAGATGTTCTAAATGTTTTTGATAACGACTTATTAAATGGTAATCCAGTTAATCCGGCTGAAGTTATACTTACAGAAGTAAGTCCAGATCCAACTGGCACTCTTACTTTAAACCCTGATGGTTCTGTTGATGTCGCTCCAAATACTCCTGGTGGAACTTATAATTTAACTTATCAAATTTGTGAGGTTTTAAATCCAACAAATTGTGATCAGGCTGTTGTTACAATAGAAATTATTAAAACATCAGATGTCTCAATTGTGAAATCTCAAATTAATCCATCAAATTTACCAGTTGGAAGTACTGCTGGTCTTATACCAATTACTCCTTCTGTTATTACAGCAGGAACTAAAATTTATTATTTCCTATTAGTAGAAAACTTCGGACCTGACCACTCTATTAATGCACTAATTACAGATATATTACCTGCCGGTATTACAAATCCTGAATACTCACTCAATTTTGGAAACTCATGGCTTCCATGGAGTGGAACAAGATTAGTTGCTGATTTTCATTTCCCAGGAGTAAATAATATTCTTATTCGTGGAGATGTTGATCCAAATGCAACCGGAACTCTTACAAATACTGGTACTATTTATAGCTCAGATACATTTGATAATGATCTTACTAATAATGAATCTACGATTGTTACAACAATAGTGCAATCTGCAGATTTGAACCTTTCAAAACAGGCAATAGGAACCTCAGTAGTTATTGGTGGCGAGATTGTTTATCAAATAACTGTTACCAACTATGGACCTAGTGCTGCAACAAATGTAATTATTACAGATGCGATTGATCCTGCAGTAATCTCCGGAGTTGAGTATTCAATAGATGGTGGAGCTACTTGGTTAAGCCCTTGGACAGGAAGCTTAAACATTGGTACATTAGCTGATGGTGCAAGTTATTCTATCAGAATAAAAGGTACAATTATAGATGCTACCCCTTCTCCAAATGTGGACCCTATTCCTAATACAGCTTCGGTTACTTCTGATGTGCCAGATCCTGACCCGACGAATAATGAAGAAACTATTTATACTCCATTAAACGAAGAGGCAGATGTTTCTATATTAAAGACTGGTCCTGCATCTGTAGTAGCTGGTGAGGAAATACAATATACAATTGATGTAACAAATAACAGCAATACTTTTAATGCTCTCGATGTGCATGTAAATGATGTTGTAAATTTAGCTATTATAATGGATGTTGAATATTCTGTTGATGGTGGATTAACTTGGTCGCCTTGGACAAATTCATATTCTATTGGAACAATGACACCACTTTCGACATTTCAATTATTAATAAAAGGAACTGTTCGTAGTAGTGTTACTGCCGATATTCCTAATACAGCAGTTGTAGAGTCAAATACACCTGACGATGATATCACAAATAACACATCTACAATTATTACTCCTGTCGAATTGGTTGCAGATCTTGAAGTTATTAAAATTCAGATTGATCCTTCAATTATTCCTATTGATTCTACTCAATTATTTAATAATCCTTATGCTCTTATGATAAGCCCACTCGAAATTACGGCGGGTGATTCAATTTATTATGTTGTAGTTTATACAAACCATGGTCCGAGTGATGTTACAAATTCTGAAATTACAGATTTATTGCCAACAGGTATATCAAGCTTAGATGCATCAAGATGTCAAGCGAATTATGGCACATGGACAGGTTCTGGAAATCAAGGAACAATTGTAGCTGGTGGAAGATGTTTGATTATATTTAGAGGTGTAGTTGAGGAAGATGCAAGTGGTAATCTTATTAATACAGCAAGCATTACAAATACTGACGGCATAACAGATCCTGATCTTACAAATAACGTGTCAACTGTAATTACGCCAATTCGGTCACAAGCTGATCTTGGCATTGTAAAAACTGTTAATAACAGCTCTCCTTACGTAGGTGATGATGTTGTGTTTACTTTAACTGTTACGAATTATGGCCCCACTGATGCTGATAATGTTGTAGTTACAGATTTGCTACCTAATGGTTACACTTATGTTTCGCATAACACATTGTCTGGCACTTATGATAATATTACTGGAATCTGGAATATTGCAAATATACCTTTCCCAGGAACTGTAATTTTAAACATTACTGGGACTGTTAATTTACCAGGTGTTGGAGTCGATTATCTAAACATTGCCACTATAATTGGACTTGACCAATCAGATCCAGAACCTGGAAATGATGAGGATGACGAAATTACTAATCCAATAAATGTTATTATTGCAAATGATGATAATGGCGGACCAATAAATGGTTATGATGGTGCAGTAAATATTCTTAATGTTTTTGGAAATGACTTGCTAAACGGGTTTGCAGTAATCCCTGCAGATTTAATATTAACCGAAACTCTTGCAGATCCAACAGGAAATCTTACTCTTAATCCTGATGGTAGCATAGACCTAACTCCTGGAACACCTGAAGGAACTTACACTTTAACTTATCAGATATGTGAAATTGCAAATCCAACAAATTGTGATGATGCAATTGTTACTATTACAGTTGTGTCTCCTGTAATTATTGCAAATGACGATAATGCTGGTGGAATTGACGGAAATACTGGAGCTATTGCTGTTTTAAATGTCTTTGATAATGACCTTTTAAATGGAAACCCAGTTAATCCTATCGAAGTAACACTAGCAGAAACTGTTCCTGAACCAAGCGGATACTTAATATTAAATGCTGATGGAACTGTTGATGTAACTCCTGGAACACCTGAAGGAACTTACTATTTAACTTATGAAATTTGCGAAATTGTAAATCCTTTAAATTGCGATGATGCAATTGTAACAATTACTGTTGCAGCAGCTTCGATAATTGCGAATGATGATTTTGCCTATAATATTAATGGTTATACTGGAGAAGTAAATGTTGTTAATGTTTTTGATAATGACTTGTTAAGCGGTAGTCCAGTTAATCCAGCTGACGTTACTTTAACAGAAACGGTACCAGATCCTTTTGGATATCTGACTTTAAATGCTGATGGAACTGTGGACGTTGCTCCTGGAACACCTGAAGGTACTTACATCCTAACCTATGAGATTTGTGAAATTATTAATCCAACAAATTGTGATGATGCAATTGTTACTATTACTGTTGCTGCCACACCAATTATTGCAAATGATGATTCTGCAAATGGTGTAAACGGATATACTGGACAAAACGGAATTCTGATTGTGTTTGACAACGATTTGTTAAACGGAGATCCTGTTAACCCTATTGAAGTAATATTAACTGAAACTATACCAGAACCTAATGGATATTTAACTTTAAATCCCGATGGTAGTGTAGATTTAGCTTCTGGAACACCAGTAGGTACTTATACCTTAACTTATCAGATTTGTGAAGTCTTAAATCCTACTAATTGTGATGATGCAATTGTTACTATTACAGTTGCCAGTGCAAGTATTATTGCAAATGATGATTATGCTTACGATGTTAATGGTCTTACTGGAGAGACAGCTGTTGTAACTGTATTTGATAATGATTTATTGAATGGAAATCCAGTAAATCCAATCGAAGTAATCCTAACAGAAACAATTCCTGAAGATAACGGATATTTGGTTCTTAATCCTGATGGTACGGTTGATGTTCTTTCTGGTACTCCTGCAGGTACTTACTATTTAACTTATCAAATTTGTGAAGTCTTAAATCCTGGTAATTGTGATGATGCTCAAGTATTTGTTACTGTGCTTGCATCAAACATTGCAGCAGTTGATGACGATTTTACCACAAGTCCTGTAGATTGCGAACTTGGCGGTATAGCTGGTAATGTTTTATCTAACGACTTGCTTGATGCTAGTCCTGTCGATTTTAATGATGTAATTATTACTTTAACAAATGATGGCGGTATAAGTGGAGTAGCAATTTCAGCCAATGGTGATTTGAATATTCCTGCTGGTGTAGCGGTTGGTTCTTATAATATGTCTTATGAGATTTGTGAAGTAATTAATCCTTTAAATTGTGATAATGCTAACATTATAGTTACAGTTTATGATATAGAGGATCCAACAATCACTTGTCCTGCAGATGTTGCTGTAAATAGCGATGCTGGTTCTTGTGAAGCAACAGGCGTTGTGATTGGTGCTCCTATTACTGATGATAATTGTGGAGTTAATACTGTTTCTGGTGTAAGAAGCGATATGCTTGCATTATCCGATCCTTATCCTTTGGGAATAACAACAATTACTTGGACCGTAACAGATTTTAGTGGAAACTTTGCTACTTGTGAACAATTAGTAACAGTAACCGATATTGAATTACCAACAATCACTTGTCCATCAGATGTCGCTGTAAACACAGATGCTGATGATTGTACTGCAAGTG
>CAYNKH010000010.1:16924-37707 GCA_964397745.1 uncultured Bacteroidales bacterium
ACAGTAACAGATGGTTCTGGTAATATTGCTACTTGTGAACAATTAGTAACAGTAACAGATATTGAATTACCGACAATAACTTGTCCATCAGATGTCGCTGTAAACACAGATGCTGATGATTGTACTGCAAGTGGTGTAATTTTAGGCACACCAATAACAGATGATAATTGTACTGTTGCCAGTGTTACAAACGATGCTCCTGCAACTTTCCCAATCGGTACAACAACCGTAACCTGGACAGTAACAGATGGTTCTGGTAATATTGCTACTTGTGAACAATTAGTAACAGTAAGTGATAATCAAATGCCTGAAATAACTTGTCCAGAAGATATAACAAGCTGTTCTAACATAATTGAACTTGTTACTCCTGTTGTTAATGATAATTGCGGAATAGCTAATATTTCTAATGATGCACCTGCTGTATTCCCAATCGGACAAACAACAACTGTAACATGGACAGTTGTCGATGTGAACGGAAATGAATCATATTGTGAACAATTGGTAAGCATTTCAGATATAGAGATTGATGTAAATGCTTCATCTCAAGTTACATGTTCAGATGCTTCTGATGGTGAAATAACTGTGTTAGTTACAGGTGCGTATGGAAACTTAACTTATATATTAAACGGTGGAACTCCACAATCATCAAACATGTTTACAGACTTAACTGCTGATACTTATATAGTTGAAGTAGTTGATGAAAATGGATGTAATGTAATAGCTGACGCTGTAGTTATTGCAAATCCTGAGCAACTTGTAGCAAGTTCAAGTGCAGATTTACAAGTATCTTGTTTTGATGCAAGTGATGCGACATTGACTGTAACTGCAAACGGTGGAACAGGAATGTACACTTACATCTTAAATGGTGGAACTTCGCAATCGTCAAATGTTTTTGAAAATCTTGCAGCAGGTTCTTATACTGTTGAGGTAGTGGATGAAAATGGATGTTCTGTAATAACAGAAGCTCAAACAATTGCTAATCCTACGGCAATAAATCTGAGTGTAAGCGGAGATGATATGGTAACTTGTTTTGGAGCAGATGATGCAACAATAACTGTTACTGCAACTGGTGGAACTGGCGAATTGTCATATAGCGTAAATGGTGGATTGTCTCAAATCTCAAATGTTTTTGAAAACATGATAGCTGGCGAATATTCAATCATGGTAACTGATGAAAATGGATGTTATCAAACTGTTGAAACTTCGATAGGTTCACCCGAAGCGGTTAATTTAACTTACAATCCTTATTGTGAAATTGGAATTGTAGGGATACAGCTTAGTGCCACTGGTGGTACAGAACCTTACACTTATTCAATTGATGGAGGCTCAACTTATCATGAAACAAGTAGTTTCGAAGAACTTAATAATGTATCAACTATTTATATTGTTGCCGCAGATGCTAATAATTGTTTAAGTCCTGTGATTGAAGTTCCAGTTGAGAGTTTAAATACTTTGGAAGCAACAGCGAATGTTATCAACAACAATACTTGTTATGGAATGAACGATGCTGTAGTTGAGATGGATATCTCAGGCGGAGTTGCTCCTTATATCTATACTGTAAACGGAGATCAAATATATTATGATAATATCATAAATAATCTTGCTCCAGGTGATAATGTAATCACAATAAGAGATTCAAATGGTTGCCCTGCTGAAACAGAAGTAAACATTATTGCAAGTGAGCCAATTGAGTTTGAATTGATTTCTAAAACTAATGCTGACTGTAATGGCAATAATGATGGCTCAGCAGAAATTGAAGTTGTTGGTGGATTTGCTCCTTATGACTATAATTGGAATAATGGCTCTAATCAGAGTATTGTAACTGGTTTAAATGCTGGTACTCATACTGTTACGGTTACAGACCTTAAAGGGTGTGAAGAAACTTATGATATAATCATTGATTCAGAGCAAATTTCTGTAGTTCCCGAAGTTAACAATGTCTTTACTCCAAATAATGATGGACAAAACGATCTCTTTACTATTAGTAATATTGAGTTATTCCCAGAAAATGAGCTTGTTATTCTAAACAGGTGGGGTAACGAAGTTTACACTAGAGCTTCTTATAACAACACGTGGGACGGTAGTAGTTTAAGCGAAGGAACTTATTTCTACATATTAAAAGTAAGAATGTGTGATGAGATGGAAATAATAGATGGATATATAACAATCTTAAGATAAGTCAGGTTTAATTTAAAACAATTAACAAAATGAAAATTAAATATATATTAGTGGTGTTAGTATTTATGTCAATACAGGGTTTTGCTCAGCAAAGCTCTGTATTCAACCAATACATTTTTAATCCAATGACAATAAATCCTGCTTATGCAGGAACAAAGCAATGGACAAGTATAAATTCGGTTTACACTTCGCAGTGGACTGGTCTTGACGGAGCTCCTTCAACTCAAATGATTAGTATCGAAGGAGCACTATCAGAATCAATGGGTTTAGGCTTACAATTTATTAATGACAGGATTGGAGCACAGTACCAACAGTCTTTGCATGGTTCTTACTCTTACATTTTAAAATTGAATGATAAGCTTAAACTTTCGATGGGTTTAGCAGCAGGTATTAGTTATTTTACTTTGGATGGAACAAAACTCAATGGTGAAACAATTGACGATGCAGCAATTCCTGTAGCAAGAGTTAACTCGCTTCGTATTGACCCTAAAGTTGGATTATTTCTTTATTCAGACAGGTTTTATGCTGGACTATCTTCTACTGATTTATTGGGAGACTTGATTCAAGCTCCTGACGGTTTGGTAACAGCTCAGCAAAGACATTATTACCTTACCGCTGGTTATGTGTTTGATCTTGGTAAAGACATTAAGTTCAAACCAAGTTTCCTTATTAGAGAAGATTTTAAAGCTCTGACAAATTTTGATGTTAGTTCATATTTTTTGTTTAAAGAAACATTCTGGTTAGGTGCAACCTATAGATTTGGTGCGGATTTGGTTTCAAGTGAAAGTCTTGACAATAGTCTTAAAGCAAGAGATGCTCTTGTGTTTATGACAGAATGGAATATTAATCCAAGTTTTGTAATCGGATATGCTTATACGCATAGTTTAACGGCTTTAAGTGGATTTTCAGGTCATGAGATAATGATAGACTATACTTTACCCAAGAAACGTGAAACAAGGATGAAAACACCTCGATATTTTTAAGTTATGCCTCTATAAATAATGAGAAAAGACAAAATAAAATAAATAATTATGAAAACAAAATATACAATATTTAGAATATTACTTCCCTTGCTGTTTATATTGACAGTAAATGGTGTAAAAGCACAGTCTAATGCAAAGGCCGAGGAACAGATGCAGAAGTATGAGTATTTTGAGGCGATTGAAACATATCATCAATTGTTTAAAAAGCATTCAGCTACTCCAAAAGAAATTAGAAATATAACTTATTGTTACATGCAGATAAATGATGCAAAATCGGCAGTTGAATGGTTAGAAAAATTAATAAATACAAATGAAGCTACAGCCGAGGATATTATGATTTATGCAGATTTACTTAAATCTGAAGGTAGATACTCAGAGGCGAATGTGCAATACGAAAAATATAAAACTCTAATTCCATCAGAAAGTGAAATCGCAGAGAAAAAAATACAATCTTCAGCAAAAGCAATTTCTTGGACAAATGAACCTGAGTTTTTTGTAATAAAAAATGAAGAGAAGTTTAATTCTAAAAATTCAGATTTTGGACTAATCCCTTTTGGAGAAAACTTTTATATTACTTCGGATAGAATCCCAGTAAATAAGCCTGTCATCGAAAATAACGTGTATGGCTGGACTGGTAATCCATACTTAAATTTGTATGAAATAAAAATGAAGAAATCTGATGTTGAGGAGATAGAGTACATTACGGATCTTAATGACCGTTTTCATAATGGACCAGGTGTTTTTGATGAAGAGAATAATAAAATATATTTTACAAGGACTAAAACAGTAAAGCAAATCCAAAAGACCTCTAATCCTGATCCAACAAGTTGGTTTAAAGATTATGATGGAGATATTTATACTAATAGACTTGAGATATATTCAGCAAAATATATAGATGGAAAATGGGATGAAATAAACCCTTTTGAACATAATAATTCAAATCTTTATTCAACAGGTCATCCAGCATTATCTCCAGATGGAAACATATTATATTTTGTATCAGATATGCCTGGAGGTATTGGAAGTACAGATATCTATTATTGCGAAAAACAAAATGATGGTACTTGGGGAGACCCACAAAATGCTGGTAATAAAATAAACACTAAAGGTAAAGAAGTTTTTCCATTTGTTGATAAAAATTCTGTCTTGTATTTTTCAAGCGATGGACATTTAGGAATGGGTGGTTTAGATTTGTTTAAAGCAGAAGGAAGCAAAAGCTCTTGGTCTAAACCTGAAAACCTTAAGTATCCTATAAATTCGCCAAAAGACGATTTCTCAATATATGTTGTTGAATCTGATAGTATTGGCTATTTTTCATCAAATCGTTATGGAGGCTTAGGTAGTGATGATATTTATAGTTTTGTTTATACTCCTCCACCTCCTCCTATTCCCACAAATTTGACACTTGTTGTAAATACTTATGAAAGAATGGACGATGAAACTATTGTCGCTTTAGAAGGTGTTGAAGTGCATTATCATATCAATGGAGAAAACAATGCAACTTCAATTGAGGAATCTTCTCCTGGAATATATATAACTACCTTGGATTGTAATGCTAACTATCTTGTTAATGGAACTAAAGAAGGTTATTTTACCCAGGTATATAGCTTTGAAACGGTTTGTGAAACAATGAATGATACAGTTTATGCTCAATTGATATTAGATAAAATTGTTATTAATAAAGCAATTGCCATTGAGAATATTTATTATGACTATGACAAATGGAATATTAGACCCGATGCAGCCATTGAGTTAGATAAAATAGTTGATATACTTGTTGAGAATCCTTCTATTATTATTGAGTTAGGCTCTCATACCGATTCAAGAGGCTCTGATTATTATAATCAGACACTTTCACAAAAAAGAGCAGAGTCGGCTGTTCAATATATTATTGATAATGGTATAGCTAAAAGCAGAATTACGGCAAAAGGATATGGTGAGACAGTTCTCGTTAATAAGTGTTCTAATGGTGTAAAATGTACAGACGAAGAACATCAAATGAATCGCCGTACCGAATTTAAAGTTACAGGGTTTAGTAAAGAACAACCTGTAATTTATAGTGCACAAGATTAAGATTTTTCAGTGTTTTTTTCCTTATTAGGCGGGGCTTTATGCTCCGTCTTTTTTTGTAAATACATTTTTAAACACATGTGCAAGAGTTTGATGTTGAGGCACTAGCATGCGAATTCAAAGCTAGGATTACTGATACTACAATACTTATTTAATCCGTCCGTAATACAGATATATAAATCTTATATAAATGTAAAAGTACAAAATGGTATCATCATAAATCCGCTAGGGACGGTTGTTCTGATACTATTATTTTTAATTTATTATTATAAGCAAACTGATGTTTAGAGTTTTGGTAATCAACTGCCCTATGTTTGTATAGGCGTAATTCATAATGAAGCATAAGACACTTTACTACTAAATGATTGAATATCAAGTCATTTTGTCTATGAAGTTTCATTACTTAAAAGACACCTGAATGGCTTTTGCTACGGTAGGTTTATTGTTGGATACAAAATATTTTAGAGATGGAGTTCCTGTTCCCATGTTTTTAGTTAGCTCTTCTTTTGTTTTAAGTTCGCCAGGTTTTGTTTTTAGATCACTCGGTTTAATAGCATCTGCCCCAGAATAAACCTCCCAATAGATTTGATCTACTTCTTTCTGTTCATCTGTTATAGTAGTAATTTTTTTTGGTTCTCCCTCGCCTCTGCAATCCCATATTTCCATATATACTTCACATGATGCTACCGCTTTTTTTCTGTGAGTGGTTACTTTACCCTCTTCCTTACGAAACTTCATTTCGTTTGTTTTTAAGAAACTTTCCTTTTCCGAATCAGATAGAATACTTAAGCCTGCATCGTAGGTTTTCTTGCTTGAAGTATAGCTTGATTTAGAAATCTTTTCTTCTTTCTGCCACTTTCCTGCATCATCTTTTTTTGTGATGTAGTATGCTTCTAGTGTTTCAGTAGTTGATTTGGGTGTTTCAGTGGTGTATTTAATTTCACCATATTTGTCGGACATTTTTACAACAATAAAACCATAACTATACTTATCTGTTTTTGCTTTTTCCCAAGATTTTGGCGACCACATATTCAAATCTTTAAAATCTTCACCTGTATTAATTTTATAGTAAGCAGGAATATCCTGATCGACCCTTTTGTTGTCGATAGAACTTCTCAAGTCATCGCCTGCTAATATTTCTTTTGAAGCCTCTACAAATATTATTTGTGGGTAAGCACGACCACTGGCGATATACATTTTTTCTTCAGCATCTTTATAGTCACTTTTCCAACTTAATGCATTTCGAAAAGCACTATAGGCACTTCGTTGCTTTTCAAAAGATGCCTCATTTGCCAAACTAAGTGCATTTTGGTAGTAAACCTCAGCACCAGCTATACATACTGCATCGTATTGGGCTTGCCAATCCTGATAATTTTTATCGTAATCCTCAACAGTGGCTAATAGCTTTTTGGCCGTTTTTAGCTGGTCCAAATCTGTAGTGTTGGTGTTTAAAATTCGCACCCCTTCATCGTAGTAAATTTGGGCACAGTACCCATTAATTTTGTCGTAGGAGGTATTAGTCCTTTCTCCCTCTTTATTTGAGTATTTGTTTGTTAATTTAAAGTGATTTACTGCTTTTATCCGTGCATCATAATCTGAGGTGCTGTTTAGAATTTTTTCTCCTGCATCAAAGTGAGCTTTGGCCGCTTTTAGCCGTGCATCTTTTTCCGTATTGCTATAATCTTTATAAAATAGTGATATAGATATTTTTTTATAGGTGATGGGACCATCATTAAATTCTTTCTTAACGTATTCATGTAGCTTGTACCACGAGTTAGCGTTATCAGCCACTGCATCATAACCAAACTCATTTCCACTGGCATCTTCTATCTTTTTGATGTCTGCCAAAGCTTCTGTATAGGCTTTCTGAAAGTTTTTTATTCTTCTATTATTAGTCTTTTCTGCAAGTTTTTTTGCTACATCTTTGGCTTCGCTTACTGATGTTTGACATACACCAACCTGTAGAGCAAGTGTTATAATAGTAATGCTTAAAAGTAGTTTTTTCATGTTCTTTTTGTTAAGTTTTATAAGTTTATTTATGATAATTTACGTTAAAAGTTTGTAAAGGTAAAACTATATTTTGAATTGCTGTAGATTGTCGTTAAAAACTTTCGGATATGTTCTGTATTATTTACATCATATAATGCGAATGAGTATTGAAATAAATCTTCGTACTTTCATTCTCAATATTTTATATTCTACATAAAAAAACCTTAACCTTGTTTCTATAACACACTGATTGTCACTAGATTTCTCAAATTGTTTGCTAGTTAGTTTGCATTATTCCTGTTCTTTTAATTTTTGTCCTGTACTAAAAAACCGTAATTATTTTAACAGGCAAAGAAAACACATGATATAACATCATTTTATGTAAATTTAAAAGATGATAAACCTAAAACATAGCCTATTATTACATACGTAAAATAATCATTTTTGCATAATCCTGACTATCACGATAATATAGCGACTTTACTCTGACATTTAATGCGATAAGTAGTCTTTGCAAGAAAACACCAAATACTGCATTTCGGCTTGGCTCAGTTATTTTATTGTAAACAACATATTTTATTTGATAACTTTTAATTCTCTACCAATTTTTTCAAAAGCTGCAATAGCTTTATCTAGATGTTCAATTTCATGTGCAGCAGAAAGTTGCACTCTAATACGAGCAAGATCTTTTGGAACTACTGGGAATGAAAAACCAATTACATAAATACCTTCGTCAAGGAGTTTTGCGGCAAAACTTTGAGCTAATTTTGCATCATATAGCATTACTGCACAAATTGCTGATTCAGTAGGTTTAATATCGAAACCTAGTTTGCTCATTTTCTCCATAAAATATTCTGTGTTGCTATGTAGTTTGTCTTGCAAATCATTGGTTTCACTCATCATTTCAATCATCTTGATACCAGCAGCAGCAACTAAAGGTGGGATAGAGTTCGAGAATAAATATGGACGTGATTTTTGTCGCAATATTTCGACAATTTCTTTTTTTCCAGTAGTAAAACCTCCAATGGCACCGCCAAATGCTTTGCCTAAAGTTCCTGTAATAATTTCAACTTTACCTTTAAGATTAAAATGCTCAGTAACTCCGCGTCCAGTATGCCCTACAACGCCAGCTGAGTGAGACTCGTCAACCATTATCATTGCATTATATTTATTTGCAAGCTCTATTATTTTGTCTAACGGAGCAACATTTCCGTCCATAGAGAAAACGCCATCGGTTACAATAAGTTTGTATCTAGCATCTTTTGCTGCTTGTAGTTGTGCTTCTAAGTTTTCCATGTTGGCATTATCGTATCTAAACCTCTGGGCTTTACATAGTCTTACGCCATCAATAATCGAGGCATGATTTAAAGAATCCGAGATAATTGCATCTTCTGGGCCTAACAGAGGTTCAAAGACACCACCGTTTGCATCATAACAAGACGCATATAAAATTGTGTCTTCTGTGCCAAAAAATTCAGTAATTTTGTGCTCAAGTTCTTTATGAAGGTCGCCTGTACCACAGATAAATCTTACAGATGACATGCCATACCCATGTGTATCTAAAGCTTTTTTGGCAGCTTCAATTAATTGAGGACTATTAGATAATCCAAGATAGTTGTTTGCACAAAAGTTAAGCACCTTTTTACCAGAACTAACTTCTATTTCAGCTCCTTGTGGAGAGACAATTATTCTTTCGGATTTATATAATCCAGCTTCTTTGATATCTGAAATCTCTTTCGTTAAAAACTCTTTAAATTCTTTGTACATATTAGTATATTTTTAAGTGTTTACAGATGAACTTCAAAAGTACAACTTCTCTTTAATTAAACAAAGATTAATTATCACTTATTCTAAAAATATTTGTCTTTTGCAAAGCTGATTTTCAACATCTGTTATAAATAATCTTAATTTTTGAGCTGAAAACCTTGTCGTGGTTGGCTTATGTCGTTTTTATAGATTGTGAAATATATTGAATGTTTTTTTTATAATAATTATAAGATTTGAATTATTGTATTATCTTTGCAGCCCAGTTCGAGAAACTGGAAAATAAGTTAAATAACTAAAATTAATGAATTATGGCAGTTAAATTAAGACTTGCAAGACACGGCCGCAAAAACAAACCTTACTATCACATTATTGTAGCCGACAGTAGAACTCCACGTGATGGAAGATACATTGAGAGAATAGGAGCTTATAATCCTGTAACCAACCCTGCAACGATAGAGCTCGATTTTGACAAAGCTCTAGAATGGTTGATGAAAGGTGCACAACCTACCGACACTGTAAAAAGAATTTTATCTTATAAAGGTGTTTTAATGAAAAAACATCTCTTAGAAGGTGTTAAAAAAGGTGCTTTTAGTGAGATTGAAGCAGAAAAAAGATTTGAAGCATGGTTAGATGAAAAAGAAAAGAAAATTTCATCAAAAGTTTCTGAGCTTTCTGCTAAAGAACGTGCTGAGTTAAAAGCTAAGCTTGAAACAGAAACAAAGATCAAAGAAGAAAGAGCACAGGCAATTGCAAAAAAATATGCTCAGGAAATAGAAGACAAAGCCGAAGCCGACGAGGTAGAGCAAGATGAGGTAAATGTAACTGAAATTGCAGAAACTCCTGCTGAAGAACCTAAAGTTGAAGAACCTAAAGCTGAAGAACCTAAGATTGAAGAACCTAAGGTTGAAGAGCCTAAAGCTGAAGAACCTAAGGTTGAAGATGCTAAAGCAAACGTAAAAGAGGAAAAAGAGGGCAAAAAAGAAGATTAGTTTAATGAAATTTGACGGACTCGAATTGTTTGAAGTTGCAAGTGTTATTAAACCACACGGGTTAAACGGATACATTAGTATTAAAACTTTCGAGAACTACTCTAATAAGATTTATAATATTGGAATGCCGGTATTTCTTAAAATAGAAGGAATACCGGTTCCTTTTTTTATTGAAGATGTAAAAACCTCTGGAGGAAATATTATTCTTAAATTTATAAACATTTGCAGTAGCGAACAAGCAGATAGATTTAGGAGTGCTCTTGTAATGGTGACAGAAGGAGATATTGTAGAAAACAAATCAGAAGAACTATCTCAGTCCGAACTAATTGGATATGCAGTGTATGATGCGAAATTTGGCTTTATTGGAAATATTAGTTTGTTTAACGATATTCCCGGAAATCCTGTTTTTGAAACTACTTTTGATAATAAAACAATAATAATTCCTTTTGCTGAGCAAATAATCAATGAAATAAATAAAGACACAAAATCAGTATATATTTCTGCCCCAGAGGGTTTGATAGATATTTATCTTAAATAGTCTTTGCTTTACTTCCTTAATTCGACAGGTCTTCAACACAAGTCTCTCTTGAGATTGCCCTCGGAACAGTTTGTATTTCCTGTTTATTCGCTCATAAATTTATCATTGTACTCATAAGCATTTATTGAGACAATTCTTTGTATCTTCTTAGTTTACAATATTTTTTGTATATATTTGCAATATATGTAATGCAACCTTTTTTTATGTTAAAAAGTCTCAAACTATAGTTACGAAAATGCCAGACTTATTAGAAATAATTGCCGGCTGTAAAAAAATGGAGAAACGTGCACAACGATATCTATATGATATGTATGCTCCTTTGTTTCTTGGCATTGCATTTAGGTATAGTAAGTCGAAAGAAGATGCTGAAGATATTTTGCAAGAATCTTTTGTGAAAATTCTTACAAGAATAGACCAGTATAGCGAAACAGGTTCTTTTGAAGGTTGGATGAAAAGAGTTTTGGTTAATACAGCCATAAGTCATTATAGAACATCGCAAAAACACGATTTTCATAAAGATTTCGACAATATTGCCGAAACTAATATTGAAAATTATGAGGTGGACAGTAGCGAGTTTACTCGTGATGAGTTATTAAATAGTATCAATAAACTACCGCCAGGATTTAAAGTAATTTTTAACCTTTATGCAATAGAAGGGTATAAACATCGCGAAATTGCAGAAATGCTTGATATATCGGTGGGTACGTCAAAGTCGCAGTATAGTAGAGCAAGAGCATTGTTGCAAACAAAATTAAAAACATTAAAAATTGAAAAAACTAGTGGAAATAAAATAAGTGAAAAATAAACAAAACATAGAAGACATTTTTCGTTCGGGATTTGAAGATTTTACTCAAAAACCATCCGAAAAAGTGTGGAACGGCATCAATAAAAAGATGGTAGGGCCGCGTCTTGAAAGTTTGTACCATAATGCTTTTAAAGGATTTAAAGTTACTCCTGCAGAACAAACATGGCGTAGAATTGCTGCCGCAGTATGGTTTAATCGCTTTATCCATTTTAGCCCATTTCATTTTAATATTTATTATCTCGGCATAATTCTTACCGCAGTAGTGGGAACAGTGGTTACCGTCAATAATAACCCAAATATGGATTTTATTCGTTTTAACGATAAATTTGCTAATGCTGACAAAACAAAAATTGAACAGGTTGAAAATGAATCGAACAAATTAGATGTTTGGAACTTGCGAAATACAAAACCCAATTACTTTGAGCTAAGTGATGAAAATATTGAGTTTGAAAAATTAAATAAATCTACAAATCAAGTTGAAAATACTGTTGAGCAAGATAAGACCATCAATTATCAAGTAAAGAGGCAAGAAGTTATTGAGCAGAATATAAGTGACAATACTAATCCAATTGGGCAAACACAAAATGAGATTATAGCTAATAATGTATCAAATATTAGTGAAAATCAAGATGAGATAGTTCAAAATAGTCCTAATATTGCATATTTTAAATTAAATAAACTTATCCGAAATAATATTTTTACACTTACTTATGCTCCCACAGCATTTGATATCGCCGATAAAGTAATCGCTGGAATACCACAGTTAGATGTTATCTCTTATGATACATTAGGTGTTGATTATAAAGGAAATCCTATAATCTCCGAAAAATCTTATTTTGCTTTAGATATTTTCTTTAATCCTTTTTTGCAAAACTACAACAATGCACTCTTAAACACTGAGTTACAGGCAAATCTCGACACATATAACAAAAATATTACTCCGCATTTATCATTTAGCACAGGTATTGGTATTGCTTATTCATACAATAAATTTAGACTTGAAACAGGACTAGCATATCAACAATTGCATGAGAGTTTTTCTGCAAATATTAATGCGTACGAAACTAGTACCCACAACTCTTATAATTATTTTGATGATGAGGTTTGGGAGCCTTATACTATCTTAATTTTAGATATTGATGAGTTTATTCAAGGAAATTTAGTTTATACAGAATATCATGATTCTATACTTGCTATTGTTCCCGACAGCACATTAATTAGTTATACCGATTCGATTTTGATAAATAAAGACATAAAAATCAAAAACACTTATCACTTTATTGATGTTCCATTGGTAGGAGGTTATGAATTTGATTTAGGTAAATTTTCTGTTACACCAAAAGCTGGACTTATTACCAGTATTTTAATTGCAAAAGGCGGACAATATTATGATATCTCACAAAACGATGTTGCCGAAATATCTAACTGTCCTGATACAAAGTTTATGTTTGATTATTATGGTGCAATTAATTTACAATATAAAATAGGAAGATATTTTGCAATTTATCTCGAACCACACTTAAGGGGAGATATAAACTCAAAGTATCAAAAATCCTATGTTATAAGTCAAAAGAGTCAAAAATACGGTCTAAAAACAGGTGTATATATCAAATTCTAATGCAGAATATAAAAAAAAATATTGTTTTGATATTGCTATTAGGCGTATCTGTTAATCTAATGGCAGTTTGTGAAGCCGATTTTTATGATCACAATCCATCAGGATTATTAATAAATTTTATAAACCAGTCATCGAGTGAAAGCCAAGGAACAATTAATTATTATTGGGATTTTGGAGATGGAGACACGAGTGATGTAAAAAACCCTACTCATGTGTACAATACTCCAGGAATATATATGGTAAATTTAACTATAATAACGTCAGAGTCTTGTCATGATTATATAATTCGAAGGGTTTATGTGGGTATTCCTCCAACATCACCTTATTGCGAATTACAAATACTCTTTGAAACGCAAAATGCAAACCCTCCGTACTATAATGATGGACAGGCTTACGTTTATGCTTTTTCAGATGTGCCTTGTTGCTATTATGTTCATTGGAGTAATGGTATGGAGGGAGAAACAATTAGCAATTTAGAACCTGGCACCTATTGTGTTACGCTTACTAATGGCGAACAATGTTATGGCGTTAATTGTGTTACAATTGGTTATGATAATGATTGTAATGCAAGCTTTTCCATAGACTCTATCTCTTTTTCTTTTTTGAATGGAGCATATCGGTTTATAAATAACTCCCAAGGCGAAGCATATCATTATTATTGGGATTTTGGAGATGGAAGTCATATATATGGATATAATCCGTTACATGTTTATAGTGAACCTGGTACTTATAATGTTTGTCTCGAAATTCATACGCAATATGGTTGTCAAGACGAGTTTTGTAAAGAAATAACAGTTGGGCAAGTATGCCCAACGACATCTAATTTGTATGGCAATGTTCTTGCCGGAGAGAGTTGGCTGCCTGACGGAATAGCTGTTTTATATAAGTTCGAAAATAATATTTTTACCGCTATAGATTATTCAATTATTAACGAGGGGCATTATATTTTTGAGGATTTGTTGAAAGATACTACGTACATAACTCATTTGATACCACACTTTGAAACAGATGAAATTTACTTTCCAAAATATCTGCCTACTTACTCTGATAACGCTATTTTTTGGCAAGATAATAATATGGTAAATTTATATTTGGACACGGTTTATGCTACTCAACTTTATGCATATCATGATATATATTATAATTTGGGTAAAATCTTTGGTACAGTTTTGTATGACGACCTTTCAGCCTATGAACAAGATGTTTTTGCGACAACATGGATTGAGCCAATAAGCCCCCAACAAGGAATGGCAGCTAATATGGTTGTGTTGTTAAAAAACCAACAGTATCAAGTATTAGATTTTTGTTTAAGTTCTGAGTTAGGCGAATACAGCTTCGAAAACCTTGAGTATGGAGTGTATTATTTATCTGTAGAAAAGGCAGGATTGAGCAGCGAACAAGTTATGGTTGAGTTATCTGAAAACACGCCAGAAAGTTATCATAATGATTTTAATATTGGTCAAACGAATGTTAGCGGACTCAGTAGTACCAATTTTTTTAGTCAAATTAGTGTTTCTCCAAACCCATGCAAGGATTTTTTAAAATTAAATAATTTACCATCCCAAAATACTCTTATATCAATATTGAGTTCAGATGGAAAATTATTACAAACGTTTAAATCAAAAAATGAATCCGAATATATTGATATGTCAAGCTATTCGAAAGGGTTATTTACATTAAAAATCGCAACTAACAGGGAAGTTGTGATTAAAAAAATAATTAGATTTTAAATGTTTTTAATTTTGTGTGAAACCCTTTTTAATTTTTGTTTTGTAGGATTTTTTATTTAATCGAATCAACATTTACAAATACATTGTCTTCAATATCCATCATTGCGTTTATCAAATAAACTCCCACATAAGATTTAATGTCATTTATACTTATTGCTTTTTTATAAATTATGCCTGTATCCAAGAGTTTTTGCCGTTTTGTCCCAGCCAAAAGAGTACTCTCTGGAGTATAAAGTTTGCCGTCAAAATCTTTAAAAACTACATTTGAATAAGAGGTATCTGTAACAAGTGAGTTTTTAATAATTAAAATATCATCACAATCGTTGTGCAGGTTTAATAATTCATTAATTTTATCACGATTTTTGTATTTATAGCTATATTCAATAGTGTTATTCTCTACTAAGGCCAAGCTTTGGATATTTCGCATTTTATATGTTTCAAAATGTATAGAAATAACTTCTTTTGCGTAAACAATTCTGCACTTTACCAGTTCATTCCGCAAATCATCAGGAATCATGTTGTTGGTCAAGTTCACAGTTAATGGTTTAGAGAAAAAATGCAATGTAGTTCGATAAATTCGTTCAACTTGATCTTGGATGTCAATAAAAACTCCATTTTTTACCTTTAGTACTTCTACAAAAATAGAGTCTGTCATATAATTGGGAGATAAATCTTATCTAAAACTTCTTGATACTCTTTTTCGCAAATGCTGTCTCTGGTTACTCCACCACCACTTCTAAAGAACATGTTTTTACCGTCTATTTCTATAAATCTTATAAGTACAGTAGTATCTAGTGTTTTTCCGTCAAAATATCCGGCAATTCCACAGTAATAGCCCCTTGGTTGTGTCTCTGCCAAACTGATGTACTTTTCGGTTTTAGTTTTGGGTGAGCCAGTAATTGATGCGGCAGGCAGAAGCGAAAATATTATATCACCCATTCGGGACATATAATCTTTAGGTAATTCCCCTTCAATTTCTGAACTTACCTGAAGCAGCGTTCTATTTTGCGATTTAATTTGGTCTATATATCGAAATCGTTTTATGGCGACATTATGAGCGACAGAGCTAAGTTCTTCGGCTACTAATTGTGCTGTGGCAGTATGTTCTGAAATTTCTTTAGTGTCATTTAAAACAAGCTGCTCTGCATTTGGAACCGATGCATCAATAGTTCCTTTCATTGGATTTGAGGATATTATGGCGTTTTCTATTTTAACAAAACGTTCTGGCGAAAAACACACGAACTTGCCTGGAACATAAATCCGATATGGCGATTGACTACGAAAAAATATTTCCCTACAATTAATATTTGTACTTATCGGTGTACGGGCAGTAAGATTGATTACATTAATCTCGCCGCTTTTTAAACCTTGTTGAGCTATTTCGAATTTTAAACGATATTCTTCTTTTGCAATTGGGTAAACCGCTAATTCTATGTTTTGGCAGCTTGTAAGTTCCGAAGATTTATTATCAATACCCTTGAAGTGAAAAAGTATCTCGCTTTGATCCATAGGATTTTCTATAAATAGCCCTTTAGACATTTCGTAGTTGATGGTAAAAAAGAACGGCGTTTGTTGCGATGCCGCTTTATTCATCTGTTTGCGAACTTGTTCAGAGTCGATAAACTTCATAGTGTTGCTTAGTGTTAATCGGAAGCAAATGTAAAATAGCAACTATTAATCTAAACTATTGCAATTAATTAAGATTTTTAGCATCTTTTACTTTTTGTTTCAATAGAGCAATTTCAAGTACATCTTTTATTGTTGAAACATAATTGAATTTTACGCCTTTTATGTAAATATCTTTAATTTCTGCTATATCTTTTTTATTGTCTTCTGAAAGTATTATTTCGTTGATACCTGCACGTTTAGCAGCTAGTATTTTTTCTTTAATTCCGCCAACAGGTAATACTTTTCCTCTTAGTGTAATTTCGCCAGTCATTGCGATGTTTTTTTTAACCTTACGCTGCGTATATGCCGAGGCTAATGCTGTTGCCATGGTAATACCTGCCGATGGTCCGTCTTTAGGAATTGCTCCTTCGGGGACATGTAGGTGAATATTCCATGATTCAAATATTTTATTGTCTATTTTGAGGTAATCTGAATTCGATTTAATGTATTCGAGAGCAATGGTTGCAGATTCTTTCATTACATCGCCTAAATTACCTGTAATTGTTAAATTACCCTTACCTTTTGACAGGCTAGTTTCAACATAAAGGATTTCACCTCCAACTGCTGTCCACGCTAGTCCGGTAACAACACCTGCAATATCTTCGTCTATGTGCTTTTCTTTTTGAAATTGAGCAACTCCTAAATATTCATATATTTGTTCTTCGCCAATCTTTTTGGGAAGGGTTTCTTCGAGCCCAATTTTTTTTGCAATTCGGCGCGAAAGCTTTGCAATGTTTTTATCAAGTCCTCTTACGCCAGATTCGCGAGTATATTCTTCAATAATTTTAACTATTGCTTTGTCTTCAATTTTTAGTTTAATATTATTGATACCGTGATTGTCAAATTGTTTTGGAATGAGGTGTTTTTTTGCAATTTCCAATTTTTCTTCAACTATATAACCGCTCACGTCAATAAGTTCCATTCGGTCTCGGAGTGCAGGGCTTATTGTCGAAATCGTATTTGCAGTAGCAATAAACATAACTTTTGATAAGTCATATTCTACTTCGAGAAAATTATCATGAAAAGCTGTGTTTTGCTCAGGGTCTAACACTTCAAGCAGAGCTGATGAAGGGTCTCCTCTAAAATTATTACCAACTTTGTCTATTTCATCAAGAACAAAAACTGGATTAGAAGATTTTGCTTTTCTAATGTTTTGCAATATTCGTCCGGGCATTGCTCCAATATAAGTTTTGCGATGACCTCGAATTTCGGATTCATCATGCACACCACCAAGTGACATTCTGACATACTTTCTGTCTAAAGCTCGGGCAACAGATTTTCCTAAGGATGTTTTCCCAACTCCTGGAGGGCCGTAAAGGCATAAAATTGGCGATTTGAGGTCTCCCTTTAGTTTTAATACTGCAAGGTGCTCTAATATTCGGTCTTTAACTTTATCAAGACCATAGTGGTCTTCATCAAGAATTTTTTTAGCTCGCTTTAAATTAAAATTATCTTTTGTGTATTCATTCCATGGTAAATCAAGCATGGTATGTAAATAGTTAATTTGAACCGAGAACTCTGCCGATGCAGGGTTTAAGTGGTCTAGTTTCTTTAGCTCTTTATCAAAATGTGCAGATGTTTCTTTTGTCCATTTTTTCTTTGATGCACGTTCTTTAAGCTCTTTTTTCTCTTGTTCTGCAGGACCTCCTCCAAGTTCTTGCTGAATGGTTTTCATTTGTTGTTGTAGCAAGTATTCTTTTTGTTGCTTGTCAAGTTCTTTTTTTACTTTGATTTGAATGTCATTCTTTAATTTGAGTATCTGAACTTGATTTGATAGGTATTCTAGCAATTTGACAGCTCGTTTACTAATGTCTCCTATTTCTAATAGTTTTTGTTTGTCAGCAGGAAGAATGTCGCTGTTTGAACAGATAAAATTAATTAAGAAAAATGAATTGTCAATATTTTTTATTGCAAATGATACTTCGTGAGGAATTGTTGTACTAAGTTTTACTATTTTTAAAGATAAATCCTTTAATGACGATACAATTGCCTGAAAATTTTTGTCGTTTTCATGTTGCTTATTTTCAGGCACATACTTAACTTTAGCTTTGTAAAAAGGTTCTGTTTGTGTTATTTCTTCGATTTCGAAACGTCGTTTTCCTTGTATTATTACTGATATTGTATTATCGGGCATTTCGATAACTTTGAGTATCTCTGCAATAGTACCTATTTTGTAAAGATCCGCAGGTGTTGGCTCTTCAATTTCAGCTTCTTTTTGAGAGCCGGCTCCAAATATTTTAGTGCCGTTCTGAATGCTTCTAATAAGATTAAAAGAGCTTTCGCGTCCGATGGTTAGTGGAATAACGACACCTGGAAATAATACTGTATTTCTTAAAGGTAATATCGGAATTTCATCCGGATATACTGTATCGTTCTCGTCTTCATTAAAAATATTTGTAACAATTGGAATCATGCCCGAATCTTGTTCATCATTCCCTTGTATCATGTTAAATAGATCGTTATTTTTTATTTGTCCCATAATTTTCTGTCAAAATGGCATTTAAGCGTGTTTAATATTGTTTATATATGTATTGGCAATACTTGTGCCAATACTTATTTTTTGTCCATAATGTCCGATAGCTGTAATTTTGATTTGCCGCTGCGAAGTCGAAATCTGCCTTTAGAACATTCTGGTGTAAATATTGAGTCTTGTTATATCACTACTTTAAGTGTCTATAAGCAATACTTAAACATTTATTTTGAGAAAATGTTTAAAACTTGCGGTAAACTGCTGTTTGTTCAAATATATGTTCGAAAATGTCTTTATCTGTTTGGGTGAGCTTTATATTTCTTCGCATCATTACTTTTTCCATTACATCAAATGCTGTATTAAGTTTGTATTCGCTTAGTCCAGCATATCCCCCCCACGAGAATGAAGGAATAAAATTACGAGGAAATCCACTTCCAAAAATATTTGCCGATACTCCTATTACTGTTCCTGTGTTAAACATTGTATTGATGCCACATTTCGAGTGATCGCCCATTATTAAACCGCAAAATTGCAGTCCAGTGTTTTTAAATCTTCCGCTTTCGTAATCCCAAAGTTTAACAATAGCATAGTTGTTTTTAAGATTTGAGTTATTGCTGTCTGCTCCAATATTACACCATTCTCCAACTACAGCATTGCCCAAAAACCCATCGTGAGCTTTATTTGAAAATGCGAAAAATACCGAGTTGTTTATTTCTCCCCCAACTTTACATCCTGGGCCTATTGTAGAAGAGCCATATATTTTTGCACCCATTTTAATTTCAGAGTTTTCGCATATTGCAAATGGACCTCTAATGTGTGATCCTTCCATTATTTTCGCATTTTTTCCAATATAAACAGGACCTTCAGTTGTGTTTATTGTTGTGCATTCAACAAAACAGCCTTCTTCAACAAAAACTGGGTGTTTACCAAAAACGATATTTGTCGAAGATATTTCGGCCGATTTTCTATCAGCACAAATTGTATTGTAGTCTTCTTGAATTAACTTACCGTTTAGACTAAAAACATCTGTATTTGATTTTATAATTATTAAGTCTTGTTTATATTCAATATGTTTTTCGGGAATAATATCGATATCTTCACTTGTAAGAGTATAGGCAATAATTTCACCATCTTTTGTTAGTGCCGCATCTTTTAAATTTTTAAGAGCTTCGATAAAGTTGTGATTGGGAATTACATTTGCTTGTACAAGTATCGAATTTGGAGTAATTGAATAAGAATATTTGTTTTGGAGATATGTTTCTGTCATAACACCAGGCTTTACTTCTGTAAGTTTCTCCCACTTTTCTTTGATAGTAAGTATTCCGATCCTATAATCTGCAACTGAACGAGTATAAGTAAGAGGTAAAAAACGTTTATAAAACCCTTTGTCTGATAATATAATATTCATAGTTTAATATTATTGGTATAATTCAAAGATAAAAAAAAGCTCCATATAATGGAGCTTTTTTTTTGTATTATTATGAAAATTAGTT
Source organism: uncultured Bacteroidales bacterium (assembly GCA_964397745.1). GTDB lineage: Bacteria > Bacteroidota > Bacteroidia > Bacteroidales > ML635J-15 > Bact-19. The sequence continues at coordinate 37,223 of CAYNKH010000010.1, forward strand.
TTTACCTTCTTTTCTTTGGTCGAGATGTTTTTGATAGCGATTACGGAATTTATCAACTCTACCTGCTGTATCAACAAGTTTAATTTTACCAGTATAAAAAGGGTGAGATGTGTTTGAAATCTCAAGTTTGTATAATGGGTATTCAACGCCGTCAATTTCGATATTCTCTTTTGTATTAGCTGTTGATTTAGTGATAAAAACGTTGTCATTAGACATGTCTTTAAATGCTACTAATCTATAATTTTCAGGATGTGTATCTTTTTTCATTTTTAAAAATTTTAAAACTTTTCTACATTCGGGCTGCAAAGATAAGCATGATTATTTAATTACCAAAAAAATAAGCAACTATTTTTAAGCTCTTGACTTATCTTATTTTACATGCTATCATCAGCTCCTTCCATTGTTTGGTCTCCACCGTTGTCGCTTCTTTTCTTAAAATCGTTAATTTTATATGTAATCGAGATGTTAAACATTGGCATTTTTGG
>CAYNKH010000011.1:0-35655 GCA_964397745.1 uncultured Bacteroidales bacterium
AGCCTAACAAGAGTACTAAACTTAATGTTAATCGTTTGTGTCGCATATTTTCTCTCATTTTTGTTAGTTAATACTCGTTTTTCTTTATATGTTTTTAATCCTTATTAGGATTGATTTATGTTAGTCAAGACATCAGTAATCATATCAAACTCATTAATGATGCCTATTAATATGATTTTTATGATAGAATTTGCATATTCATTTTTTATTTAATTACAAAGATACACATCTTTTTATTTTTATTTTGCAAAAAAATGTTTTTTTTTTGCGCAAATTTGTTAACTTCTGTTTTGATATAATAATAACACCTTGTAATTAAGTGATTTATGCCCATCTAAAGTATCTTAATAGTAGATAGAGTGGAACTTACTTTTAAGTTTACTTCAATCTAATTGATAAGATTTCTGTTTAATTCTACTGTTATTCTTGATGTATTATTAGATAAAAATATCATTTTTGGCTTATCTTTTTTAAATGCCTTTTTTATATTGAGCTTTTGTGCTTGTTCTAATAATCTGATTTAATTCTTTGTTTAAATTTGGCTGCCCAGTTATGATATTTTGAAAATATCTGACAATTTCCGATTTATCTGTTGCAATTTGAGTTTCTGTTTTAACATCACACAAATCAATGAAAAATTCAGAAAACATATTTGGAATGTCTGTTATAATATCAGCATTAAAATAATTTTTAGCATTGTATAGAATTTGATAATTGCCTGGCGATTTGTCTATAATTACAGTTTGATTTTTCAAATTGGTAATCGTGGCGTATTGTGAACAGTGCATCAAACAATCATCATCAAGTCTGTGTTTTTCGCATCCTCTAACCTGATGAAATAGGCATTGCCGGCTTGTCATAAGTGCAATTGGGTAATAAATACTGTAGAATAATTCAAACCCATCTGGTTTGTTTATGCTCTTTATTTGATTTTGATTGAGCTCATTCGAGATAAATGCACCTGCACAATTAAAGTTGTCTTTTAGGTTAATCAGACTATAGGTATTTACAATATTTAGATATGGACCAGCAATCCATTTAATTCCATTTTTATAAGCTTGATAAGCAATTCCAAGATTATTAGTTACAATACAGGATGGTTTTACTGACTTAAGTAATTGAATAGCACTATCATAATCTTCGCCAATAATAACTGACGGAAACCATGGGATTAATCTTTTGTTTTCTGTAAAGAGATTTTCATAATCAGAAATTCCGATTTTAAAGCAAGCTGGAAGTTGAAAATATAGATTTACATCTGTGTTATCACAAATATTCACATCGTTTTTTGAATTTATTACAACAGAAAGTTTTGCTGGCTTTTTTAGGTTTAGATGATTTTTTAAAACTGGCAATGTAATCGGTTCAAGGATTTCTTTGGAATCGTTTAAAATGGATAAAATTCTTTTCTTTAAAGATGTGAGTTCCTTAAACGAAATGAATAAATCGGGCTGAAGATTTTTAAGATTTAGGTTTTCGATGTGAAATTCGGTTTCGTTGATTGCTTTCAGTCTTGTTAAAAGAATCTCGGCCGTTAGTGCGTGAGAAGGCTTGAGAATAAGTTTAGTTTTCGATTGTATTGTAAATGAATTATCAGAAGATGTTACGCATATACTTAAAGTGGAACCGTTTTGACCAGAAATATTTATTATTAAAGGAATTTTTGAGATGCTTAAATTGTTGATTTGTTTTTCAACTCTATCTCTTATTTCGTCTTTTTCATTATAAAGTTCGATTGCAGCCTTCTCCATTTCACTATTAGAAGAAAACTTATTTATTTCGGACAAATGTTGAATTGAATGGTCTCTCGGATTATCAATAAACATATCTTTACTAATATAACCACTCAAAAAAGCATTTGTAAAGTCGCGATTAAAAACTTTGTATAAATCTGAATTGTCAGTCAGAAGTCTATTATCATTGAAAAAACTATTTATTTGATTTCTCCATGCATTTACAATAGTATAGACATAATCAAACTGCTTAATTCTGCCTTCAATTTTTATAGATTTCACACCAGCATCAACAATTTCTTTCAAATAAAAATATGCAGAATTGTCTTTTAAGTTCAGCGGATAGTTTTTGCCAGCTTCAGTTGTTAAATATCTATTGCGGCAAGGCTGACTACATCTACCACGGTTTCCAGAATTACCACTTTGCAAAGAACTAAAATAGCATAAACCCGAAAATGAAATGCAATTAGAACCATGTACAAATACTTCGGTCGAAATATTATGCTTTTTACCAATTAAACTGAGGTGTTTTATTTCATTTATGTTTAACTCTCGAGACAAATTTACACGGGAGATATTTAACTTACTTAAAAATTCAATTTGTCCTTCGTTGTGAGTTGTTAATTGTGTCGAAGCATGAATTTTAAGGTCTTTGAAGTAGTTTGACAATATGTATAATAATCCTAAATCCTGAACTATAATTCCATCAATGCTTGTGTTTGCAAGCTTGTTTAGTAATTTGATCAAAGCTGGGATTTCATTTTCAACAATAAGTATGTTTAGTGTAAGAAAAACCTGGCAGTTATTTTTGTGAGAGAGGCTTAAAATACCGTGTAAATCGTAGAAACTAATATTTGCAGCACGATTTCTTGCATTAAATCTGTCTAAACCGCAGTAAACAGCGTCCGCTCCAGCAATAATTGCAGCTTTTATAGAATCTATGTCTCCTCCAGGTGCGAGTAGCTCGATTTTTCTTTTCACAAATGTTTATTCAAAATTCGTTTATAATTTATGCAAAAGTAAACAATCAATCTGATAATTCTATTTTTGATATAAAATTACAAACTTATGCTTGTGTTCGTTAAAAAGCATGTTTTTTGCAGTTTTAATAATTTATTGTATTATTGCGACATAATTTAATAAACCCCTTATTAAAGCAAAATGGAAAGTATGAAAAGAATTGTTTTTATTTTATTGAGCCTGATATTTGTTTATAATTTGTGTGCTCAAAATAGTGACCTGTCATCATCGGATTGGGAAATGACAAAAGCAAAAATGTTTTTTGAAGATAATCAAATACAAGAGGCTTTAGATGTTTACTTTGAGGTTTATAGCGAACACCCCAAAAACGATTTGTTGAATATTAGAATTGCAGAATGCTTTTTTAAGTTATTTGATTATGAAAAATGTTTGGAGCATTTAGATATTGCTTTTAATTCAAATCCTAATACAACTTATATTGAAGATATTAATTTTGGATACGGACAATATTATCATAAAACCAGTAATTTTGATAAAGCAATTAATTATTATGCTATGCTTAAATTTGGAGTAGAGCAGGTCGATAGTACTGAGATTGCAAAATATATTGCTCAAGCAAAAGTTGGTAAAGAGCTGCTGAAAACCAAATATGATTGTTCGATTAGTAATTTAGGTAAGAATGTTAACTCAGAGTTTAATGAGATTTATCCTGTTTACTCGTGGGACGAAAAAAAGTTGTATTTCACTAGTGACCGCAGTGTGTTCGATGATCAGGAGCAAAACCCTATTACAAAATTGTATAAATATTCCGTATTGACATCATATCTTGATGAGACAGAGAGTTTTTTACCCGCCGAACTTATTGATGAGGTTTTTTCTAAAGCTAAAGACTATATTTTAACTTCGGTTGGATTAGGTGATAGAGATTATATATTATATCGGCACACTCCTGAAAATAAGGATGGTGGAGAAATATATTATTTGCATCTTAAGGATGAGTACGATTTTTCTGAGCCTAAAAATATTGGGACCACTGTAAATACTATGAAGTATGAAGGCTCTGGAAGTCTCGATTTTATTAATAATGAACTGTATTTTGTTACAAATACTAATAATAAAAAAGGCGAAGATTGTGATGTGTTTAATAGCTTGTTAAAACGCGGTAATTTTACAAATACTTTGGTTGTTACTGAATGTAACAGTGAATTTGATGAGAATTCTGTGTATCTACATCCTGGAGGAGACTTTTTTGTCTTTGCCTCAAATAGTGATAAATCTATGGGCGGATATGACTTGTTTATTTGTATTAAAGACGGCAATAAATGGACTGAACCCGTTAATATGGGCATTCCATTTAACTCAGTCGAAAATGAAACGAATTTTACATTAAGTCCAGACGCAAAATACGCATACATTACATCTGATAGACCAAATGGATATGGCAGATTGGATATTTATAGAGTCGAGTTTGAAAAGTATTTCGAAAATCGTTTCGGGTACTCTCCTGCTTTAACTGTTGTGAGAGGACAGGTAACAAACGATGAGGGGGCTGATGTTATTTGCAAGATTAATATTCAGGGAGAACAAAAAGACTGCTTTACACAAAAAATAGATACAGATGAAGAGGGATATTTTACTTTTGTCTTAAAACCGAAAAATAAATATGAAATCGAAATAAAACAGAAACCTTATCAAAACTATATTAGCGAAATCAATCTTAATGAAGATTTTAAGGCAGAAATAGAACTTGAAATAGAGCTCGAAACCAAAGAATAGACACGAAATATTTGTTAAATAACTGATGTGAGAGCTGAGTAGGAGAGAGCACCGAAAAAAAATGATGCTAATTCAGTCCACTCTGTAAAATGAAAACTTTGATTTGTATTATAAACTTTGACGGCATGATTTTTGATAAAATAAGGAGTTGTTATTCTAAGATTAATAAAATTGCAAAAAAATGTCAAAAACTAATCCCGTACTCGTTATTTTATTATTTATATGCTTAGTTTTTGGTGCTTGTAACATAGCATTTTCTCAAATAAATACTACCGAAACTGATGTAATTGTCCATATAGTCGATTTGCAATATACAAGTAGCGTAGGTTGGGGCGATGTGTATTCATGCAAAACTAAAGAGGTATTACAAGAGGAAATTTCTGACACAATTATTACTTTATATGTATCATGCTGTGGCGATAGTTCGAATACAGAAACAGACAGTATTATCAGAAATGCTGCTGAAAATAATTTGCAGATTGTTGCCAAATTTCGACAAATCTCAAACGATAAATCTTATGTGAACTATGTAACTGGGTTTATCGATAAAGAAAATCGCACCTGGAAAATAATCGATCTAAAATCAATTGTAAAATAAGTGTTTTTTTAATTATTGTTTCACAATCACTTTGATATATAAATTTTTTTAACGAGATTTGTACAGGTAAGATATTGAAAAATAACTAATTATGTAAAAATGAAAATCAGAAAATTAACTTATACACTAATAACATTACTCATTATGACTGGATTATTTTCTTGCTCCACAATTCCCAAAGGGGCAGAAGCTGTAAAACCTTTTGATAAGGCAAAATATCTTGGTAAGTGGTTTGAAATTGCTAGAATTGATTTTAAATTTGAGAGAAACTTAAATAATACTACTGCAGAGTATTCTTTAAATGAAAATGGAACAATTAAAGTAGATAATAAAGGATATAATACTGTTACAGGCGAATGGACACAAGCAATTGGCAAAGCTAAGTTCGTTGGAGACGATGATGTTACAATGCTTAAAGTCTCATTTTTTGGACCATTTTATTCTGGATATAATGTGCTTGCAATTGACCCTGATTATCAATACGCACTAGTTTCTGGAAAAAATCTTAAATATTTATGGATTTTATCTCGCACCACAAGTATCCCTGACGAGGTTAAAAATGAATATTTGAAAATTGCTGAAGATATTGGATTTAATACTTCGGAGCTTTTGTGGGTTGAACACGATAAATAGAAATTTAAAAGGCAAAATACATGTTACTAAATAAAGAAGTGTTAGAGATTTTTAAAAATGAGAGATGCCATCAATTTGCAACAGTATCAAAAGACGGAATTCCCAATATTTGTAATGTTGGAGCAAAATATATACGAGACGATGGTAAAATTGTTGTGATTGATAATTATATGAATAAAACGCTTGCTAATATTAAAGAAAATCCCGAAGTTGCAATGCTTATAAGACGAGAAAAAGAATCTTACCAGATAAAAGGAACTGCAAATTATCTTACTGCTGGAAAAGAATACGAAGAGGCTTACAAATGGATGAAAAGTATAGGTGAAAAATATCCTGCAAGAGGTGCTATAATTATTACAGTGCATTCAGTTTATAATTCGATAACTGGACTAACTGCTGGCGATAGAGTGCAATAAAATATATTAATAAAACTTGAAAACATGAAAATATTAAAAGCTTTAGGAATCCCATTATTGTTTTTTATTTATTTGGTAATTGCTGCTCCTTTTCAGAGTTGCGAACCAGATAATAATTTAGATGATTGTGATACTTGCATGGCTTATAAGCCAAATATTTACATTTATCCAAATGAACAAATTCAATTATCTGTAAAAATAGATTTCCCAATGGGAGGTAGAATTATAACTTCAATCCCTGATTATGGAATAGGATGGGATGTTTTAGTTGATACGACTGGATTGATAGATAATACTTATTCCTATTTGTTTTATGAAAGTACTCAACCTGATATTTGGCAAAAAAAATATGGTTGGATTATTAAAACTGAAGAGTTAGAGCCGTTTTTTAGAGAAAATATGGCTAATTATGGATTTAAGGGCAGAGAAATTGATGATTTTATTGATTATTGGATTCCTCGTCTTGACGATTTTGCATTTTATTCAATTTTGCCACAAACAAAACCTTTAATTGAAGGTGTAATACGTTTGGAGTTCTCAATGCAACCTGATAATTTATTGAGACTTTTTTATGTCGTTAAGGGATACAACCAATTACCAGAAGAATTATTAGAGCCAACAATTGAAAATTTTATAAGAGACGAATATTTTATCACAGAATGGGGAGTGATTTTAAAATAAGAATACTGCCAACATGCAGTCATCAAACAAATATTTTTTATATTTGACAAAATGAAACATCTAATTATAATGACGATCATGTTACTGCCTTTTATGATGGGTAAAGCTCAAAATAAGATTTATAAAGCAAATTCTACAAGTTATTCGGATTGCCTTTATACTATTAAAGGAGATAAAATTTATCGAGGAAACTCTACAAACTATTCAAATTGTAAATTCACTGTTGATAAAAACAAAATTTATCAAGGAAATTCTACAAGTTATTCCAATTGCCTTTATACAGTAAGTGATGACAAGGTTTATCAAGGAAACTCTACTAGTTATTCTGATTGTTTATATACAATTAAATCTGGTAAAATTTATAAAGGTAATTCTACGAGTTATTCTGATTGCTTACTTACCATAGACGGACAAAAAGTGTATCAAGGAAATTCAACTAATTATTCGAATTGTTTGGCCACAACTGACGGATTATTAAATCATGCTTTAATTGCAGTATTACTAGGACCGTATTAGAATAATATAGATAATTCGTAAAACTTTAATGGAGCAAACAGACACAAATATAACGGAATTCGAGCATCTTAGTGAATTTGCAAAATCTACTGGGAGAATTTTAGAATTTAATAAGCAGATGTATAATTCATCTAGACCTTATAGATATCCAAAATATCGACAAGAGGCTTATATCCCTTATAATTTAGATTCTTTAAGTTATTTTGTCTCTCTTTATGATTCCATGTACCGTACGGGTGAGTTTTTAGTGTTTTCAGGAGCTTTTGTTCCAGTTTCTTTGCCTCTAAGTTCAAATTTTAATATTTGTCAAAGAACAATATTTGATAATATAAATTCTTTTTTTAGAAAAGGTGGTTTTAAGACAGGATACAAAAAATTTGACTCCAAAGTTATTGTTTCTGGAAATGATAATAATTTGATGAGGATATGTCTTTCAAACACTAATTTTCAAGATAAAGTGTTGGAAGCTTTTGAAATTCGACCTACAATACAAATCTCATTAAATGACATCAATGCTTCATTTGTACCAGGATTAGAAAATAAATCCCAATTTTGTATTTATGACAAGCAAGAATGGTTTTTAGACGGAACACAAATTGAAAAATTATTTAGTCTTATTGAAGATTTTAATAAGATAATTAAAAAGATTTAAGTGTTTTGTTATATGGTAAGTGCATCGCTCTTCACCATTTATGACGGTGCAGCCTCCTGACCACTTATGACACTCTTCACTTACTTACCCTTACCCACATCCCTTTAGTTCTTGCGTAATTAGAGTCATCATACATTGTTTCGCACATTACCGAGGGAAGATAATATTTTCCCTCAAAACTTGCGTTAAGTAAAACTCTATAAGTATATGTGTGATTTCTATTCATATCGAAATATGTTAGCACTCTGTCGTCTCTAATATCCTGATATGTGTAATATGAATCTTGCCCTAAATCTAAAGTTAGCATTCGAGAATTTATTATCTCCCAGCCAGAAGGAAATATTTGCGAAAGAGCTATGTTCTCAAGATTGTTTATTCCAGAAGTGTTTTTTAAACTTACAGTAGCAACAAAATCTGTACCTTGAGAAATAGTAGTAATATCAATTGGATTTCCGTTAAGATATGTATATTTTATATCCATATTAATATTCGATGATGCAGCCGTTTCGCTTCCAGTTTCTGGAATTCCTTTACGAACAATTCTTACAAATATCATTGCGTCATTTTCGGATTTAAGACTAAAAGCATTTGTTTGTCCTTCTGTAAAAGCTAATTCGGCTTTAAATACAGGTTTTGCAGTATTTGCAGTGGCTTGTTTGCCATTTATAGTGTATGTGCAGTTAATGTTTCCTGCAGTTGAATATTTCTTTACGAATTTTGATGCTGCCATAAGAGCATAAGCTGTAGTTTGTGTAGATGTGTAACGTCCTGAACCCATTACTTCGGAAATATCTTTAAGAACAAGGAATGCTTTTTCTTTTTCGCCAAGTTCAATAAGCGTTTCTAAAATCATAGCTTTATCTCGTGTGGACGAGCCAAATGTTCCGCTTAACTCAAAGTAAAGAGGCACATCTGTGCTTAGATTTGCAATCATTTGTTTTGCAATACTTTCTTTGCCGCTAACTGCATAAGCTGAGGCAAGACGCCATACTGCAGTGCGAGTTAGTTTAGATTCTTTTAAGCGATTCATTGCACTTCTATCAGCATTGCCAGCAATTGCCAAAGTATATAATCGGTAGGATTGTGTTAATTGCGAGCTTGTTCCGTCATTAGTCCATTTAGAGGCTTTTTCTTTTTGATATTTTAGCCAATTTGTTTTGAGATTTCCAGGAATAGAATAACCAGCCTTTTCGGCTTCAATCATAAAGTGTCCACAATAGTTGGTTGCCCAATATGAAACATTATTTCCTCCAGGCCAGTATGCAAATCCTCCGTTCGACATCTGGTATCTCGATAATTTATTTAAGCATACATTAATATTATTTTGAATTTTTGCTTTTTCAGAATTATCAAGTTCTATCATGTTTTCGAGATATAATTGAGGAAAAGCTGCCGAGACAATTTGTTCTAAACAGCCATGAGGGTAGGATAAAAGAAAGTCGAGTTTTTCTTCGAGATTCATGGGTGGAATATTATATAATTCAAGAAAAACGCTATTAGTTCCAGCTATTCCTTTTACATCAAAGTTTGTTTCGTAAATATTATTACTGCTAACGCCATCAATTACGTCTGTTGCCATAATATTGGCATGTTTTACATCCATTTCGATATCATATTTGGATATGTAATTACCAGATTTTGCAGTAATTTCAATGGTGCCAACACCAGTTTTAATTCCTGATTTAATATCAAAATCTATATATTTTTCGCCTTCTTTATTAAAATTAATAGTTTTGTTATTAGTGCCATCAAGACTAAGGATATCATTTGTTTTTACTGTGATGCTAACGTTTTTAACATCGTTTTTCATTGCAAAAACTGTAATTGGAAGTTTAAAACTTTCGTTTGTGCCAAGTTTTCGTGGTCCCGAGCCTAAAACCATAAGAGGTTTCTTTACTGGCGTAGTTTTCTCAGCTGAGCCATAAGAATTTCCTTCTGCAGCAACAATCATTGTTCTTACCGAGCCAATATACTGAGGTAATTGGATTTCATGTTTGTGTACTCCTCCTGCGGACAAAGTAAACGGGCCAATAAATTTTACCATAGGTTTAAAACGAATAGCTTGAGCAAGTTCTTCGGGCGACATTGCATCGCTGCCACCACCAATACTAATCATTTTACCGGCATCAATTTTAAAAGCCCCAATAACCCATTTGTATAAATCCCAAGTTCTAACTCCCAAAGATTGTTTGCTGTAAAAGAAAGACCAAGGATCGGGAGTTTTAAATCCTGTTAAATTAAGTAGTCCTTCATCAACCATTGCAATTGTGTAAGTCATTGCTTTGCCCGATGATTCGCGAACCTGAATTTGAACTTTACTTTCTGCTAAAAGCTCATCAGCCATCATAATAACAGGATTAATATGCGAAGCTGGGTTTTCGACAAATACTGGAATAATACCATACATTCGGATAGGACGGTCGTTATATGTTTTTCCATGTTTTTGAATAAAGCTAATATTTACATATATGTTTGGGGCCATATCTTCGGTAGCTTCAAAACTAAAATCAAGTTTGCTTCCGTCTGTTTCTTGCCAAAAAGTTTTGATGACAGATGCTCCATTTTCGATACTTATTAATGCTTTACCCGAGCCAGTAGGAATGCTTATTTTTACAGTTTCTCCAACATTGTACGATTCTTTGTCGGTATTAAATTGAAGTAAATCAACTGCATTGTTAAAACTGTCGTCAGATGCATTTGCATATTTGCTGGCATATATTTTTATTGAACTTGTATGTCCGTCTTTTAAGTCTTTGACGACAATTAGATAATCTCCACTTTCGTCAAAACTTATATTTGATTTTGCTTTGCCATTTTTACAATCTATAATATTTCTACTAATTGCATTATTATAATTTGCCGAGATATAATCTGCTCCGTCATATTGATAATCATACCACCAAGAGTATTCAAGCATGTAAATCGACACTTCTAATTCTCTATTATCGGTTGTGAGTTTTTGATTACGGTCCAGAGCAATAATGTCGATATTTAGGTCTTTATCAATAGGATAGGAATATGAGTACTCATTTCTGTCCGCCATTGCAATCCCTACAAAAGTTTTATATGGATAATACATAACACTTTTTTCGTTTGTGCTAAAACTTCCTCCTTTTTCATAAACTTTGGTTATTAAATATGCTTTTAAAACGCCAGGAGCTTTATTTAATTTATCAAATTTGACGTTTGTTTTAACTTCTCCGTTTTCGTCTGTTTTGCCACTAAATAATGTAAGTGTATTAAAATCAAATGAGCTTACCTGATTATAAAAACTATACTCTTCATAATCTTTAAATGGTGCATAAGTTTGTTCTAATGTCATTGTTACATCTGCTTCAAGGTCTGCTGCAACAGCTCCGTGCAACCAACGTGCAGTAACTATTGCATTAACAGTTCCGTCTCCCGATAGATAATCTTTATCTAGGTCAAGCGAAACGCTCAAACGATTTGGGCGTATAGTTTCAACCATTAGCGATTTGTTAAAAACTTTGCCTCCAACAGTAAAACTTGCGTTATAATAACCTGTTGGGTCGTTTAAGTCAGTTTTGAATTTGAATACATGAAATCCTTTTTCATTTTTATTTTGTACTTCGCGATATACTTCTTGATTTTTAGGATTTCGGACTTCTAAAACTATTGGATGACCAACTGGAACGGGGTCTATTAACTCATTTAATATAAAACCGACATAAATGGAGTCTCCAGGACGCCAAACGCCACGCTCGGTATAAATAAATGCACGACTTCCATCTTGCATATAACTGCCATTTACATCAAACTCACTTGTTGATAGCGAACCGTATTCTTCAATTTTAAGATAAGACTTATGCTGGTTATATGTAGCGACTATAAAGTATGGTTTATCAGTTTTATTTAATTCAATTACCGCTTTGCCCTCAAAATCAGTACTAGCATTTCCGATTATTTGTTGTTGATAATTATAAACATCAACTTTTGCTCCTTTTAGATAATCAGTTGTTTTAAGATTGGTAACAAAAGCATGTACAAGATTATCTTTGCCGATTTTTGCAATCATACCTATATCTGACGAAAGAATATTAAAACTTATTGCTCTACGATATCCATAATAGTTCTTATTACACGGATCCTCATACGAATTGTATGAATTGTCGGAATTGTAATAATAATCGTCCTCATAATAGTAATCATCATAATAATAGCTATCAGAGTAGTAATTTTCATAAGAATCGGAGTAAGTATAATTTGTAAACCACGACCATTCGTTGTCGGCAATTAGTTTTTCCATGCTATTATTATTATTAGTCGCAATTTGTTCTTCGTCGTTATTGCATGGATATATTGCATTTTCTTTTCTAAAACCAATCTCTATACGATAAATAGCTCCAGGGTCAGGATTAATAATATCCGAAAGATTAAGATAAAACGTGTTCCATCTGCCAAAATCCTCTATATCTGTTTGCTCAAGGCTAATGGTTTTTGTTTTTATTACTTTAGCAACTCTGTTAAGCTGATAAGAACCGTTTAGTTGATTTTCTTGTAAAAATTGCAATACATTATTTTCATAAATTTTAAGCACTCTTACATCAACAGCTTTAATATTTACTGCCTGAAATGATACTACTTGTCCTTCAGTATGGCCAGGTAAAATTACGCCATCCTCATCAGCATTTAAGCTGGGCTTGTACATTTTAAAATCTATTTCATGCACCTCAAATTTGTCAAGACGTTTTCCGTTAATATTTTTAAGTCCCGAATTTACTTGTAATACGTAAGTATTTTGGAGGCGTTCAGAAGGTATTATCTTAATATTATTATCAACAACAATATATTTTAAATTTTCAACATCACTAATATCAATTATTCCGTTTAGTAGCTGGTCTTCTTTAATTGGATCAGAAAATACTAATTGAACATATTGCTCTGGAAACTGATGAACTTGAAGGTCTAATAATTTAAACTCACTATATGGAGGTATCTCAAATTCTAGTTTCCCACTGCTTTTCGACCCAATTTCTGTTCCATCATAATTTATTGATAGAGTTTGTTTATGATTTGTCCTTTCATTATTGTTGATATTGAGCAAATATTCTGTATCGTTGGCTTTTTCGATTTTAAAATCTGTATTTTTCCCGTCAATTTTAGCCTTAAAACATTTTACAAGCATATCTTCATTTTCACTATCATTTAACGTGATTTTTACGCTAAGGTCTTGAGTTTTAAACTCTTTTCGGTCGGTACTTACAAGTTTTTCGATATTTAGATTTATTATCTGATGTTTTGTATGTACTCTAAAAATAAATTCTTGGTTGTCTTTGTTTACATTTTTTGAGATTTTATCTAAATCCACAACAACAAAATACTCTGTACCTGATGCGAAAGGTTTATCGGGTTTAAATTCCAAAATATTGTTTTCCTTCCATTCTATTTTCCCAGCAGTTTTTGGATAGATTTTAATAACGGAGGTCTTTTTTTCTTTAACAGATTTCATAAACTCATCGGTAAACTGAACTGCAATAAGCTCATTTTTTGATATGACATTACTTGTGTATGCTTTGATATAATCTTTAAATAACTCAGGATTGGAGACTTTAAAATCCTTAGCTTGATTAAACATGCTGAATATTACAATTGTAATGGTTGCAGCTAAAGCTATTCCCACTGCCCAATAAATAATTTTTACACTTTTCATAGTTGTGTTTTTTTGATTAAAATTATGCTGTTACAAATTTAATTATTTAACTGTAAAGATTCTAAAATAGTATAAAAAACAGAGGTTTTTAAAAAAAAAGTTATCAACTGTGTTGATAACTTTCATAAATGCTATACTGCTTATTTCTTTTTGACTGTTTTATCAGTTTTCTCTTTTTTTAGTATTTTCATTGTAATGCCTGTTTTTTCGTTAAAGCCAACGCTTATTGTATCGCCTTTTTTAATTTCGGCTTTAATAATTGTTTCTGCCATAGCATCTTCGACATGTTTTTGTAGAGCACGTTGAAGTGGTCTGGCACCAAATTTTGGATCAAAGCCTTTTTCTGCGATATAATTTTTTGCTGCTGTGCTAATTTTAATATTGTATCCAAGCTCATTAACTCTTTGGTACAAACCAATTAATTCGATGTCGATAATTTTGAAAATATCTTCTTTAGATAAAGAGTTAAATAGTACTACATCGTCAATTCTGTTTAGAAATTCTGGAGCGAAAGCTTTTTTAAGTGCATTTTCGATAATTCCTTTTGTGTGTGCTTCTTGCGATGATTTTTTTGCAGAAGTTTCAAAGCCAACACCTTTACCATATTCGGATAATTGTCGCGATCCGATATTTGATGTCATAATTACGATTGCGTTTCTAAAGTCGATTCTCCTACCTATACTGTCGGTAAGTCGTCCTTCGTCCAAAACTTGGAGTAATATATGAAAAACATCTGGGTGAGCTTTTTCAATCTCATCAAGTAAAATAACCGAGTATGGTTTACGTCTAACTTTTTCGGTTAGTTGTCCGCCTTCTTCATAACCAACGTATCCGGGAGGGGCTCCAACTAATCTTGACACAGAGAATTTCTCCATATATTCGCTCATATCTATTCTTATAAGAGCATCTTCGGAGTCAAATAAATATTTTGCAAGTACTTTTGCAAGTTGAGTTTTACCAACACCTGTTGGTCCAAGAAAAATAAATGTTCCAATTGGTTTGTTTGGGTCTTTTAGCCCTGCACGGTTTCGTTGAATAGCCTGCACTACTTTTTTGATAGCCTCATCTTGTCCGATAACGCTGTTTGCCATTTCTTTGTCCATTTGTAACAAACGGTTTCCTTCGGTTTGGGCAATTCGTCGAACAGGTACGCCAGTCATCATTGCAACAACTCCGGCAATATCTTCTTCATCAACTATTTCACGTTTTGCACTAATTTCTTTTAACCATTGATCTTTTGCTAACTCAATTGCGTTCTCAAGCCCTCTTTCTTTGTCGCGCATTGAGGCTGCTTTCTCGAATTGTTGGTCTTTAACTGCTTGTAATTTGGCATTGCGAACAAGTTGCAACTCTTCTTCTAGTTTTATGATTTTATTTGGCACCGAGGCGGTCGAAATATGGACTCTGGAGCCAGCTTCATCAAGAGCATCAATTGCTTTGTCAGGAAGTGCACGATCGCTAATATAGCGCATTGTGAGTTTTACACATGCTTCGATTGCTTTGTCGGTAAATGTTACTTTATGGTGATCTTCGTATTTTACTTTTATTTTTTTTAATATCTCAATTGTTTCTTCTGGTCCTGTTGCTTCAACCATTATTTTTTGAAAACGTCTTTCAAGTGCTCCGTCTTTTTCGATATTTTGGCGGTACTCATCAAGAGTTGTTGCTCCAATACATTGAATTTCACCTCTTGCGAGTGCTGGTTTTAGCATGTTTGCAGCATCTAACGAGCCGGTTGTACCACCTGCTCCAACAATTGTATGTATCTCATCGATAAACAGAATTATATCAGTTGCTTTAACAAGCTCATCAATAATAGCTTTCATTCTTTCCTCAAATTGTCCGCGATATTTAGTTCCTGCAACAATTGATGCCATATCCAAAGTCATGACACGTTTATCAAACAATAAATGTGATACTTTTTTGTCGATAATTCTTGCTGCAAGTCCTTCAACTATAGCCGATTTTCCAACGCCAGGCTCTCCAATTAATACAGGATTATTCTTTTTTCTGCGTGATAAAATTTGAGAGATCCTTTCAATTTCGGTGTCTCTTCCAACTATTGGGTCAAGCTTTCCTTCCTCAACCGCTTTTGTTAAATCAACGCCAAAACTATCTAACACAGGTGTATCTGTTTTTGTCTTTGAGGATTGACGGCGAGTTTGTCCAGGATCACCAGAGGATGAACCGTATGATGAACTACCTTTTATGTTATCATCATCGTCATCATCATCATCATCAAGCGAACCAGTAAATGACTCCATTTCCATAGTCATTTTAACCATATCGTATTCGATATTAAACTCGTCTAATAATTGTGAGAATCTCGATGGAACTTTAAGAATGGCTAATAAAAGATGTCCTGTATTTATTTCATCACTACTCAGTGAAATCGCCTCCGAGTACATGAATTTTTGTATTCTTTCGGTGGTTTTGGTAGGAACAACTTTATCCATATCGTCAATTGTGAGCTCATTGTCGATGTTACGAATATGAGATTCTATTTTTTTCCTTAACTCACTCGTACTTATATCGAGCTCTTTTAGTATGTCAACAGCCTCGCAGTTTGTGTTTCTCAAAATACCGAGAAATAAGTGTTCAGGACCGAGATAGTCGTTACCTAATCGTATAGCCTCTTCTTTGCTATACATTATTACATCCAAAAGGGATTGTGAAAATTGTCTTTTCATATTTTTATTTAGTTCTTTCTTTGTTGTGCAATGTTTTTGTAAATATATAATATTTACAAAAATACAAAATTTTCTCATTTGTAAAACAAATTATTACTCTATTAGTTCGTTATAGTTATCACAATTTGGTTTGTTGAATTTTTATAAACAATATTTGTTGAAAAGTTAATGTTAGATATTGTTTTATTTCAAACAAAAACAGTATCTTAGTAAACTTTTAAAAAATAATATAACTTATTGAAATATAGGTTTATAGATAATTAAAACAAATAGATATGTCGGAAGAGGTAAGAGATTCACGGATTATTTCAATAAATATTGAGGATGAAATGAAATCTGCATACATTGATTATTCAATGTCTGTTATAGTTTCAAGAGCATTGCCGGACGTAAGAGACGGCTTAAAGCCAGTGCAGCGGAGAATTCTTTACGGAATGTCAGAGCTTGGGGTTGGGTCAAATAAAACTTATAAAAAATCTGCAAGGATAGTTGGTGAAGTATTAGGAAAGTATCACCCACATGGTGACTCGAGTGTTTATATGGCTATGGTGCGTATGGCACAAACATGGTCGTTAAGATATCCATTAGTTGATGGGCAGGGTAACTTTGGTTCGGTTGATGGTGATAGCCCAGCTGCTATGCGTTATACCGAAGCCAGAATGGCAAAAATTGCAGATGAGATTTTAATCGATATTGATAAAGAAACTATTGATTTTAATCTAAACTTCGATGATACCCTAGAAGAACCTTCGGTTATGCCTACTAAACTTCCTAATCTATTATTAAATGGTGCAAGCGGTATTGCAGTGGGTATGGCCACAAATATGGCTCCACATAATCTGCGACAAACAGTGGACGCTATTGTTGCTTACATTGATGAGGCTGAAGTTGAAGATGATAGACTCGCCGAAATTATTCAAGCTCCCGATTTTCCAACTGGAGGTACTATATATGGTATTGATGGAGTAAGAGAAGCATACGCAACTGGTAGAGGACGGGTTGTTATTCGTGCTAAATCAGAAATAGAAGTAGAAGGTAACGGCCGCGAAAAAATTATTGTTACCGAAATACCTTATATGGTCAATAAAGCAGAACTGATTATTAAAATTGCTGACCTGATAAATGAAAAACGAATCGATGGAATTTCAAATATTAATGATGAATCTGACCGTGATGGAATGAGAATCGTTATTGATATTAAAAGAGATGCAGTTGCAAATATTGTCCTAAATAAACTTTATAAGTTTACAGCTTTGCAGTCTTCATTTAGCATAAATAATATTGCTCTAGTTAAAGGCAGACCTCAATTACTAAACTTAAAATCATTAATAAGTAATTTTGTCGAACACAGACACGAAGTGGTTGTAAGACGTACAAAATATGATCTTAGAAAAGCCGAAGAGAGAGCTCATATCCTCGAAGGGCTTATTATTGCCAGTGATAATATTGATGAGGTTATAGAAATAATTAAAAAATCTCCTAGCCCCGATGTCGCTCGCGAAAGACTTATGGAAAGATTCGCATTGTCTGATGTCCAGTCAAGAGCTATCGTTGATATGAGACTTAGACAGTTAACAGGACTAGAGCAAGATAAACTTAGAGCCGAATATCAAGACTTGATTGATAAAATAAATAGCCTAAAAGAAATTTTAGAAAATTTAGAACTAAGGATGCAAATCATTAAAGATGAACTGCTTGAGATTAGAGAAAAATATGGTGATGAGAGAAGAACAGATATAGTTTTTGCTTCTGAAGACCTAAACCCTGAAGATTTTTATGCTGATGATGATGTTGTAATTACAATTTCGCATTTGGGATACATCAAGAGAACTGCTCTAACTGAATTCCGAGCACAAAATCGTGGTGGAGTGGGGTCAAAGGGCTCTACAACTAGGGAAGAAGACTTTATTGAACACATGTTTGTTGCAACAATGCACAATACTTTATTATTGTTTACTAAAAATGGAAAATGCTTTTGGTTAAAAGTTTATGAAATTCCCGAAGGTAGCAGAACATCGAAAGGTCGTGCAATGCAAAATCTTATAAATATTGAACCAGATGACGAAGTAAGAGCATTTATGAATATCCTCTCGTTAAAAGATGATGAGTATTTAGACAATTCATATATTGTTATGTGTACCCGTAAAGGAATATTTAAGAAAACTAGACTTAGAGAATATTCACGTCCACGTCAAAATGGGGTAAACGCAATAACCATTAGAGAAGATGATGATTTGTTAACTGCAAATATTATTGAAGATAAACCAGGAGAACAACCTGCAAACGTTATGATAGGTGCACTTAACGGGAAGGTAATTCGATTCGTTCATGATACAGTGCGACCTATCGGGCGTACAGCTACTGGTGTAAAAGGTATTACATTAGACAAAGGTGCCCATGTTATTGGAATGATAATTGTCAACCCAGAACAAGAAGTACTTGTGGTTTCAGAAAATGGTTATGGTAAAAGATCCAATATTGAGGATTATAGAGTAACTCATAGGGGAGGTAAAGGTGTTAAAACAATAAATATTACCGAAAAAACTGGTAATCTAATTGATATTTCAGCTGTAACCGATAATGACCATCTTATGATAATTAATAAAAGTGGGATAACATTGCGTCTAGCAGTAGAAAATCTTAGAGTAATGGGACGTGCTACACAAGGAGTACGACTTATTAATCTTAGAGATGAAGACTCTATTGCATCAGTAGCAAAAATTGAAGACGGTGCACTTGAAGAAAAAAACACTATTCCTGAGGATATAATTGATGAAAATATAACTGCTCAGGATGATGAGCCAAATGTGAAAAACGTTGCAAACACTGATGATGAGAAAGAATAATGATTTTTTTTCTGAATTGGCAAAGTATTTGTATATTTGAAACCATAATTAAATTAAAACAATAATTGTTATGAAAAAAGTTAGTATATCATTAGTTCTGGCATTTTTAAGTTTAGTAGCCTTTGCTCAACCAAATAAAGTTACTAGTGCATGGAGTTACCTAAAAGACGGATTTTTGGGAGATGCAAAAAAAGCTATAGATCAAGCTGAAGTCCATCCAAAAACTTCAAATTGGTACAAAACCTATTATTTTAAAGGTCAAGTTTATCAGGAATTAGGTGTGTCTGAAAGAGCAAAATATCGTGCATTGTGTGATGACTGCTTTGATATATCGTATGACGCTTATATGAAAGCCTTAAAACTTAATTTTGTAAAGGAAGAACATCAGAATATAGATTTCGAATCAGAAGTTGGTATGATGCAGTTTGTAAAAATATTGCAAGCTAATGATGAGCGAAATTACGAAGACTCCGAAGCTCTTGTGGATATTTTGATGAATAGGTTTCCAGCTCTCTCAAATGCTTTTATAAATCAAGGCGTTAGTGCTTATCAGGAAAACGAATACGAAAAAGCTTATTCAAATTTCGAAAAAGCAGTTCAAATTTCAAGCCTGGCTTTTAAAGTTGATACGCAGTTATATTACTTTGCTTCGCTAGCTGCACTAAAAGCCGAAAAATATGAAGAGGCAATACAACTAAACGAAGTGTTAATGGGCTTGAATTTTGGAGAAACTCCTGAAGATAAAGTAGGTTTGTACTTAAATCAGGCTACCGCTTACAAAATAACCGGTGATACAGTAAAAATGCTCGAAACATTACAAAACGGTATCGAAAAATATCCTGATAATAATTATGTGTTAGTTATCGAAACTTTTAACTATTATGTTAATACTGGCGAAAACGCTAAAGCATTTGAGTATATTACAATGGCAATCGATAAAAATCCTAACGATGCACAATTTTATGTTATTAAAGGAACTTTGCTAGAGGAGTTAGGACGAAAACAAGAGGCTCAGATCGAATATGAAAAAGCACTTGAGTTAAAACCTGAAAATTTTGATGCAAATTATAGTCTAGGAGCGTTCTATTATAATGCCGCAGTTGATACTCTTGATTGGGCTGATAAAAATATACCGATTACTGAATTTGCAAAACTCGACAAGTTTAAAGTAATCTCAAATGATTATTTTGAACAATCATTACCTTATCTTGAAAAAGCTTATGAACAGCAACCTAAAAATGTGAACGTGCTTGGAACTTTAAGAGTTATATATTATCGATTACAAAAAATGGAAGCCTACGAAAAAATTAAAGGTGAATTAGACGCATTAACTGAATAAGAAAAAATCTTAAATAAAATAAAAAGCTCCCTATATTTGAAGGGAGCTTTTTTTATGAAACTTTATCATAGGACAGAATCACTGAAAGGACGGGAAACGGTGGCTTCGAGACATTTTGGCTAGGGCTAAAATCTACTTCGACACTTCGGCGTTGCTCACTTCGACTGGCTTAGTGCATCGCAGCACAATGCTCAGCCACCTTATGTGTTATGGTAAAACATTAAAGTTAATATGAAACAGATTTCTCACCCTTCCTTCGTCAAGGGTCGAAATCTGTTTAACAACTTGATAATTTTACTAATTTTGTAACAATCCGTTGAGAATGTACTGAAAACAGAGAGCAGAATCACTGTATCACAGCATCACATTTTTGTTTCCAAATTGTTTTTGCTGTTGCACAAATCTTATCAGTGCCTTCAATTTTAATTGTGTGCATGAATAAATTGGTTTCTTGACAATTTTTTGTCATAGAAATGACTGTTTGACCATATAGTGCTTCTGCAATGAAATTACCTTCAATAGAGTGTAAATAATAATTATCAACAATTTCGTCAGGAATTGACTCTAGAACCCATTCTAAATATCTAATATTATTCACGTGTTTGTTCATATCAGTATCATATTTACGAACTTTAAATTTTAATTCAAAATCAGGATTCTCGATAGTTGTAATTTTTTTCGACACATTGTAATCAATGCTTTCTTTATTACAGAAAGACCATTTTTCTATTATGTTATCCAATATTTGAGTAGGTCTTCTTCTTTCGATATCGAAAAAGACCCATAATCCTTTAGCACGTCCAATTATATTGTTTTGCTCATCATAAATAATATTTTCTCTAAACCCTTTAATATTTGTATAGCTAGATAGCCAGGTTCTAATTGTAATTTTTTCTTTGTAATTCGGATATCTCTCCATTTGCATAACTCCTGAGATTAAAACCCACCCAATATTTTGTTTTTCCAATTGATATAAACTGTGGTTTATAGAATAACAATGGTCTGCTGCTGTTTCTTCTAATAAAATTAAAATTGTAGTGGCGATGCTGTACCAAATTTATCCATCTCAAAATATCTTAATTCAAATTGTTTATCGAAATAGTTTTTAATCACCTTATTATCCTTTTATTTATAAATTCATTTTAGCATGAGGTATAACTAGCTCACAAATTGTGGTTTCTTTATGACATTTCTCCTCGTATAGAGATTGTTAAAAGTTTTGTCATTTCTTTTAATGAATAATCTTTGGCAAGCAGAAACATTAGTTTGGCTAAAGCTGCTTCGGTAGTCATGTCGCCGCCACTTACTATGCCAATATCACGAAGTTTAATGCTAGTTTCATATTTTCCTTGTTGTACTTTGCCAACTGTACATTGTGTTATGTTAAGTATAATGATCCCTTTTGCTATTGCCTCCTCAAGACAATGAATTATGTCATTGTTAGTTGGAGCATTACCTGAACCATAGGTTTCAATAATAATCCCCTTTAAACCAGCGATTTCTGTAATTGCTCTAATCGTTTTTACTTGTATCCCTGGAAAGAATTTGATAATGGCAACTTCGTTACAAAGTTTTTTATGCGAAATAAGAAAATCTATGCTGCTAGGTAAGAAATTCTCTTCAAAAACTTTGATTTCTGTACCTACATTAGCCAATAATGGGTAATTCGGGGATATGAAGGCATCAAAATTTTCTGCACTAAATTTATTTGTTCTATTTCCTCTATAAAGATTATTTTCAAAATATATACATACTTCTTGTATTAATGGCTGACCATTTTTTTGCATACAGGCTAATTCAATTGAGGCAATTATATTTTCACGCCCATCGGTTCTTAAAAGACCAATTGGTAATTGAGAGCCAGTTAAAATAACGGGCTTTGATAAGTTCTCTAATAGAAAGCTTAATGCAGAAGCAGTATAGGCCATTGTGTCTGAGCCGTGCAAAATAACAAAACCATCAAATTTATCGTAGTTATCAGCAATAATATCATTTAACAATAACCAAAAATCTGTATCGGCATCAGAAGAGTCAATTAATTTATCTAAACCTAATGAGTCGATATCAGCAGGGAACATCTTTAATAAAGGAATATCGTTTAATAAATTCTCGAAACTAAATGGTAGTAAAACGCCCTTTTCATTTTTTATCATTCCGATAGTACCACCTGTATATATTATCAAAATCTTTGGTCTGTTCATTGCAATAATTATTTATTTTTACAAAGCTACAAAAAATATGTTATAAAGATTTGTGTGAAAAAATCTGTTTGTCACTCCACCCTCCACACTCCCAACTTAACGAACAACTATTTCTGTAATAAAATCTCTTCCCAGTTCCTTATTAATGCGTTTTACGAGTTCTGAGCGTATCAGCATTAGCTCGCTTCGGATAATAGACGATGATATTTTTACAAATAACTTTGAAGAATATACGTTGATTTCAGTTGTAGCGTTCGATATGTATGTACCCGTTACATCTTTCCAGATAGTTTTAACACGTACTTTATCTAATCCGTCATTTAGATTGTTTTCATCAATTGCTTTTTTTATTAAATCACTTATTGATTCTGTATTTGATCTCCTCATCGTCTTTTAGTTTATAATACAAATATCATCAAAATTTGCATGCAATCCAAAATTAAAACTAGCATTTTATTAAAATTATACGCCCTATGTTTATAGTTCAAGATAATTTCTTCTGCCAGGCTAATTGCTTATAATATTTTTAGATTTAGTAAACAATAAACATATAAATGTGTTTTACTATAAATTAAGAAGATTATTTATTAAAATACCAAGTATCATGACAGAAACAAAAACTACAGAAATTTTAAAGATGGCCATTTTAATGGAACATCGAGGTAAAGCATTTTATAAAAAAGTAGCTGAGCAAACCGATAACGATGAGGTGAGAAACATCTTTAGCATTATGGCCGATGAAGAGCAAATACATATTGATTTTTTGTCTGAGCAGTTTGCATATTATCAAAAAAACAATAAGCTTAATCCCGAAAAGTTGAGTTTATCGAAAGCCGATGACAGTATTGCAAACACTGTTCTCTCTGATGATTTAAAAAAGAAACTGTCTGCTTCGGGATACGAAGCTGCTGCAATTGCTGCCGCCATAGATATGGAAAAGAAAGCAATAACGGTTTATTCAGAAAGAGCTGAAAGTGCTACCGACCAAAGCGAAAAAGAACTATACCAATGGTTATCAAATTGGGAAAAAGACCACTTGCAAATCCTCGCACAACTTGACAAAGAGCTAATGGAACAAATTTGGTATGACAATAGCTTTTGGCCGTTTTAAGTGCATTAGTTATTGTTTCCAGTATTCATGTTCTAAAAACAAGGGTTATTAAAGTTGGTATTTGTACTTATGCTAAATAGAACATCAAAGAATTTGAAGTTTTGTAGGCTTAGAAATAGACTGTAGTAGTCATCGTATCAGAGTGAGACGGAACTAGTTAATGGACAATCTTTAATCATCTAAACTCGCAAAAACATATTTAGGTTTGCTCAAATTTTTGATTATATTTAATAGGGGATTGTAAGCTAAAAGGTCATGCGTTTTTGTTACTTAGATGGGATGGGGTCTATTTAATCGTTTACAAGTGTTCAGACTAAGTCATTAATAGTTTATTTAAAATTACAAGATTTGTATATAGTTGCTTAGGCAAATGTTCTATTTTGTCGATTAACGACCAAATCCTTGTCCAAGATACAAAATATGAGTTAAATTAATTTTTAATTGCATAAAATTAGCTATTAATGAAACGATTTTGTCGGTAATAGTGTAAGTTTGTAACATGAATATTTTGGAATCACAAATTGAGGGTTATTATTATCAGGCAGATTTGTTTAAGACTATTATAAATCGACTGTCAGAAATGGGTGTTGATTTAAATAACATAAATCGAAAAGATATTGCAAGGGTGGATGAGTTTCATGTAGGAGGAGCAGAGATCTCCAGAGACTTGGCCGAAACAGCCAATGTTAAAAACTGTAAATTGTTGGATATTGGTTGTGGTCTTGGCGGTTCTTGTCGGATGTTGGCTGACGAATTTAATTGTAATGCTGTTGGAATTGATGTATCCAAAGAATATATCGCTACAGCAAATCTTTTATCAGAGCTTGTTGGATTAAAACATAATACGCAGTTTATTTATGGGGAAGCAACAAACCTTCCTTTTAAGGATAATACATTCGATGTAGTTTGGTCACAACACGTGCAGATGAATGTTTGTGATAAATTAAAATATTGCAGTGAAATAGATAGAGTTTTAAATAATAAAGGATGCTTTATTTATTATGAAGTTTTTACAAAAGGGAAGCAGAAGGTAAGTTATCCATTGCCTTGGGCAGATAGTAACACAATTAGTTTTCTTGAAGAATCATCAAAGATGAGCTCGTATTTTGAACAGTTTGGACTGGTAAAAGAGCAATTGATTGACCAAACAGGGAGTGGAATTAAAATTCTTGAGAAATCATTAAGTCGAATGTCTAAACACCAATCTTCTAAATTGGGATTACATATTTTAATGGGAGCAACTACAAAAGATAAAATAACAAATTTATTAAATGGACTTAGAGAAGGGAAAATCCTTCTTGAAAGTGGGATTTACAGAAGGCATAAAGGCTAGGCAAGCTATAGAAAGGAATATAGAAATTATTGGTAAAGCGGTGAATAGAGTTCTGAATATGCATCCAGAACTAAAGATTACTAACGCAAGAAAAATAGTTGATACACGAAATCGAATTTTCCACGGTTATGACACAGTTTATGAGGATGTTTTTGGGCTTTAGTATCCAAGGACTTAAGCAAAGTGAGGCAAGAAGTTATAAGTTTTCTTGGCGAATAAAGAGGTGTTATTTGGAGCGAAACAAGAGAGACGGCACTATTGACAAACCCTACATTGTTGCAAACTTTACAATTGCACCTTTCCTAAATAATCTATCACTTCAGAATTTTTGATACTTGTCTGATCTCCACTATTCATATCTTTGATAGTTAGAGAATTGTTTTCTAATTCTTGAGCACCAATTACAATAACGAACGGAATATTTTTATTATTAGCGTATTTGAATTGTCTGTCAATTTTTGCTTTTTGAGGATAAATTTCGCAACTATAACCAGACTTTCTGAGTTCATTGGCAATTTCGATACATTTCAGCTCTTCAGCTTTTCCAAAATTAATAAAAAACACATCAGAGTTTTTTTCGGTTTCGTTAGGAAATTTGTTAAGCTGGTTAAGAACATCATATATTCTGTCTGCACCAAATGAGATGCCAACTCCCGAAATATCTTTCATACCAAATATTGAAGTTAGATCATCGTAACGTCCACCACCACAGATGCTTCCTAATTCAACTTCATCTGAAATTACTTCAAAAATTGCTCCTGTATAATAGTTTAGGCCTCTGGCAAGACTTAAATCCAACTCAACATTTGATTTCGGTTTAAAATATTCCAAGTAATCAAAAATTGTTTTTATTTCTTCTAATCCAGCAAGGCCTGTTTCGGATGTTTTTAGCATCTCCGAAAGAAACTCAATGCTTTCTTTAGTATTTCTTTTTACATTTAAAACTGGCTGAAGTTTATTAATTGCATCTTGAGAAAGTCCGTTTTTTTGAAGTTCCTCATTTACTTTTTCCAGTCCGATTTTTTCAAATTTGTCGATAGCTACGGTAATTGGAATAAACTTATCAGATTCGCCAATTGTTTCGGCAATTCCTGCTAATATTTTTCGATTGTTGATTTTTACTGTAACTTTTAAATTAAGGATCTCAAATATTTCGTCAATAATTTGTATTAGTTCAAATTCATTAAACAGTGAATTAGAGCCAATTACATCAACATCGCATTGAAAAAACTCACGATATCTGCCTTTTTGAGGTTTATCGGCTCTCCAAACTGGTTGGATTTGGTAGCGTTTAAAAGGGAAAGTGATTTCACTACGGTTTTGAACAATAAATCTTGCAAAAGGTACAGTAAGATCATATCTTAATCCTTTTTCTGAAATTAGGTTGGTTATTTCGGCGATATGTTCTGGATTAAGTTTCGCTTCATCAATTTTATTTAGATAATTTCCTGAATTAAGAATTTTAAAAATTAATCTATCTCCTTCGTCTCCATATTTACCAAGCAGTGTCGAAAGATTTTCCATAGCAGGAGTTTCGATTGCCTGATAGCCATATTTTTTAAAAACTGTTTTTATATTATCAAAAATATAATTCCGTTTTGACATTTCTGATGTTGTAAAGTCTCTTGTTCCTTTTGGTATTGATACCTGTACAGCCATAGTTTTATTCCTTAAACATTAAATCTGATATGTAAAATATCACCGTCATCAACAATATAGTTTTTTCCTTCGATATGAAATTTACCAGCATTTTTTAGAGCATTTTCTGAACCGAATTCAATAAAGTCGTTGTATTTCATAACTTCGGCTCTAATAAATCCACGCTGGAGATCACTGTGTATTGTTCCAGCAGCTTCGGGTGCAGTCATTCCTTTTGTTATTGTCCATGCTTTGATTTGTTTAGGACCGACAGTAAAAAATGAATGTAGATTGAGCATGTCGTAAGCCTCACGTATTAGAATATTTACACTTGGCTCAGTTAAGCCATAATCTTGTAAAAACTCTAATTTTTCTTCGTTAGTTTCGAGTTCGGCAATTTCAGATTCGAGTGCTCCTGCAATTGTTAGTATTTTTACATTTTCTTCTTGTATCGATTTTTTTACTGCTTCGACATATTTATTATTTGCGTTTATTGAATTTTCATCGATATTACAAACGAACATAACGGGTTTCATAGTAAGAAGTGAAAGGTCTGCAACATGTTTTTTATCATCATTTTTTACAGGAGCAGTTCTAGCATTTTGCATATTTTCTAAATGTTCGCGATAGACTTTTAACACTTCGATAGCTAATTTTGCATCTTTATCGCCAGTTTTAATGAGCTTTTCCATACGGGCGATCTTTTTCTCTACCGATTCTAAATCTTTTACTTGTAATTCGAGATCAATAGTTTCGATATCTCTCACAGGATTAACGGATCCTTCGATATGTGGAAGGTTATCATCATCAAAGCATCTTACAACATGTATTAGAGCATCTGTATTTCTAATGTCTGCAAGAAATTGATTACCGATACCTTCGCCATGACTCGAGCCTTTTGCTAAGCCTGGAATATCAACAATGTCAACTGTCGTAGGAATTAGTTTTTCTGTAGGATGTAATCTTTCCAGCTCTGATAATCTTGCATCTGGGACATCAATCACACCAATATTTGACTTATTGCTTGCAAAAGCAAAACTTGTTGTTTCTGCTTTGGTATTCGACATACAGTTAAAAAGTGTCGTTTTGCCGCAGTTTGCGATACCAATTATTCCACATTGTAATCCCATTTTGTCTAAAATTATTTATTTTGCAAAAATAGCTATTTTTAGTTGTAAATCAATATTTGCATCATATTTTGACGAGATAATAATTGGTTTATTGTTTGACAATCTCTAAGTAGAAAACATAATTCTAAAACTTCTCTTCATAGATAATAATAAAAATAATCAACCTTTTTGTAATAACTACGTTTAACAGATAGATTTATTACTTTTGTTTTTTTAATTCTTAAATGTATTTTGTGATTGATGTATTTAGATTATTTTTGTTAAAAATATTATAAATGAAAAATAGAGTTTTTATCATAGTTTCAATGTTTGTCGGGACGGTATTTATGGGTGCTTGTGGAGGGAGTAGTACAGGACCGGCTCAAACCCCTGTAATGTACGGGTTAGTTAATAGCTCTAACTGGCGAACCTCTGACCCACATGCGATTTTGACAGATTATACTATTAAGGTTTATGGGTCATCTGCAAATGGACAAACTATTATTCTAAATGTTAATTCTGCTACAGTTGGCGAATATAATATTAGTCAAACTAATGGGCACTATGCTGAGTTTATTCCAAATATGAGTGCAAATGCGACACGTTATTCGACTGAAAATAGTGATAATGGCTCAGGTTTTATTAGGATTTCCTCTATTAACGAAGAAACAAAAACCATGAGCGGTAATTTTAACTTTAAAGCATATCGTCTGTCAGACGGCACTTTTAGAACTGTTTCGGACGGTACTTTTTCTAATGTTCCGTATAAATATTATAATATTGCTGATACATCGTCTTTTGATAATATATTTATTTTTAGTGATGAAACTCAACAACGTACTGCTACCGAAATTTCTGCTTTCCGAAATGATACTGCTTTGATAATTACTGGTGAGGTTGATAGAAGTGAGGCTTGGGAAAGCGTTACAATTTGGATGTCTCCCACAATAAATGCAGGGGTACACTATATAACTGCTGAGGGTCCTGTATGGGCAAAATTTCAGTATGGCTTTTATGAGTTCCAAGCTGTTAATGGCTCAATTACAATTATTGAGAATGACGCCTCAGAAAGCTTGGTTAAAGGCACGTTCTTTTTTAATTATGTTGATAATGAGAACCAAACATTATCAATTACTGGCGGACAATTTGAAGTCCAATATGAGGATTTGACGATAAGTCCGTAAAATTGTTCTCGGTTTGTTGATGCCTGAACCTTTAGCTTGGTGCAGATAATATGTGTGACCACTACCGCACGGTTTTATCGTGTAGTAGTGGGGAAAGTTTTTTTACTGTACTGGTAAGATATTAGATGTTGATTCTTTGAATGTAGAAACATAAACCTTATTATTGTATTCAATATAAACAGTACAGTTTGCGGTTGCACCAACTTTACCATTGCCTGTTGCAGAATTTATAATGAAATCTATTCCAATGCTGTAGTTGTTAAAAGCAGGTAAGCCATTGTATTGTGTTGGGTCGTTCCATTCTAAATTATAGTCCACTTTAGTGTCATCATAACTTGTCCAGACTTTAATACTTGGGTTTTGTGATCCATCGAAATTGTAATCGTAAATAAAGCATGTTGATGAAATGTTGTTTGCATCCATTTGTGACCAATAGGTATGCGAAACACAAGTGATTGCATTAAAAGGAATGGTTTTAACTACTAATCCATCTGCAATGTTAATTGTTATGATATCTCCGCTACCATTTACTTTTATTGCTTGTCTATCTGCATCAGTAAAGAGAGCTACTTGAAAACTTTCATAAAACCTTTTATATAAGTATTTAATTTTCCCTTCAACATAACTACCATCATCTAAATTTGCTTGTAAAGTAAACCCAACTGGATCAGCATTCGATGTAACTTTAATATCAACCATACTATCTAATCCATCTGGGACTAATCTAGCATCAACCGTAAAATCGTTGTCATACATGTTTAATTCTGACCTATCCTTATCGTTATCAATGACAACATCCACAATAGATTCTTTAGTACTCATTTCGTCTTTCTCTCCACATGCAGAAAATGCAATTGTCGCTGCGGTTACAATTCCCAATAAAATCAATTTTCTTTTCATAATTATAATTTAGTTTTAAAAATATTGCTTAATTCAAAAAGTTTGCCACAAATATAAATTTCTTTTCAAAACAATCTGATAAATTAGATATTTGTATGATAAATTTGAATTTAAATTTACTGAATATAGGGATGTAGCGTAAAAATGCTTGGTAACTAGGTGGTTTTCTAACTATTCTAACTTATCAGCTCCTTCGCATTCGTATAGAGCCATCATAGCAGTAAAGAAGTCCTCGTAAATTTTTTCAAGTTCAGCTTTATTGTCTTCCATGTATTTCTCCATAACTGCTTGCCCCTCAATGTCATCGCTGTATTTTCCTTTTAGTTCTTTTTCTATAGTGTCAAATTCTTCGCCTAGCTTTTTTATATGTTTGATTTCACTATCATTGAGTTTTTTATCTTCTGTCGCTTGTGTTACTACTTTAGTATATTGTTCGATTTTGTCAATCATTCTTTTTGCGTCTGCGATATTTGCAGCAATTATTTCTTCTTTAGTTTTATTGGTTTTCTCAGCATTGTTGTTGTTGCAAGACATTATCCCAAGGGCGATAATTAGAAAAAGTAGAAATGTTTTAGCCATAGTTGTTTTTGATAAAATTATTAGTGCTTATATTAGTATTTTAGGTAAAAAAAAAGACCGTTTTTTGAAACAGTCTTTTTTTGTTTTGTGAGTTTTCTTACTATTCTAGATTTTCAGAACCTTCACATTCGTAAAGAGCCATCATAGCAGAAAAGAATTCCTCATAAATTTTTTCGAGGTCTTCTTTGTTGTCTTCCATGTATTTCTCCATGGCTTCTTTTCCATCTTTGTCATCTTTGTACTTTGTGTCCATCTCTTTTTCAAAAGTGTCAAGTTCTTCACCCATTTTCTTTAGTTCTGCAACTTCACCATCGTCAAGTTTTTTGTCTTCTGCAGCTTTTTTTGCTACTTCAGTGTACTTTTCGATTTTTTTAACCATTTTTTTTGCGTCAGCTTCTGGTCCGCCACATGATGCTAAAGTAAGAATAAAAGCAGCTAAGCTTAATAAAATAGCGATTTTTTTCATAATTGATACAATTTAAGTTTATAAAATTATTTAAAGTGTAAATTAAAGCATTTTTTTTATAAGTTCAAACTAAAACTAATTAAAAAAACACTTTTTTTGATTAAATGTTAATTATTTAAGATTTTCGGCTCCTTCGCAGCTCCATAACGCCATTAAAGCTTTAGTATATTTTTTGACAATTTCTTTATTTTTATCATCAGACATATATCTTTCAAATTCCTTTGTTGCCTCTTCGTTATCTTCATATTTATCATCCATCTCCTCACCAAACTTCTCAATACTGCTCATTATTGTATTTAGTTCTTTGGTTTCTTCTTCATCAATAACTTTATCTTCCGATGCTTTTACTGCGACTTCGGTATATTCTTCATACATTTTAAGCATCTTTTTTACATCTGCTTTTGGGCTGCTACACGCACTGAGTAATACTAAAATGCTGCTTACTAAAATTAATAATATTGATTTTTTCATAATGTGAATTTTTAAATATAAGTAAGTGCTAAAGATACAAAAAAAATGAATATTCCATAAAAGAGATTTAAAATTTGGCAACAATTGGCATTCTTCTTCCAAATCCGAAGGCTTTTGATGAGATACGTAATATTGGAGGCGATTGAAAACGTTTGAATTCACTTTTATTAACAAGTTTGATTACAAAGTCGATAGTTTTTCTGTTCTTAAGGAGCTTTTCTATCTGGTTTGCTGATAATTTATTTTCGATATACTCAAAAAGGATTCGATCTAACAGTTTGTAATCTGGGAGAGAATCACCGTCTTGTTGGTTAGGTCTTAATTCTGCTGATGGTGCTTTTGTGATTGTATTTTGAGGGATTATATTTTTGATGTTTTGGTTTATGTAATTTGCAAGTTCATAGACTTCTGTTTTGTAAACATCGCCAAGAACCGATATTGCTCCATTCATATCGCCATACATTGTTGAATACCCAACAGCTATCTCGCTTTTGTTTGAGGGGTTAAGAAGAATATTGCCAAATTTATTTGAATATGCCATTAAAATGCTTCCTCTGATTCTAGCTTGTATGTTTTCCTCGGTAACATCTTGTTTTGTCCCTTCAAAAACACTTGACATACTATTCTCGAAGCTCTGGCGAAGTTCTTCAATACTTATAATATGGTATTTAATCTTGCAGCGTTCAGCCATATCAATGGCATCGTTTACAGAGTGATCACTTGAATAGATAGACGGCATAAGTATAGCTTCAACATTATTTGCTCCTAAGGCTTCTACTGCTATTGCAAGTGTTAGAGCGGAATCTATACCTCCCGATAATCCTAACACAGCCTTTTTAAAACCAGATTTTTTAAAGTAATCTTTTAAACCTAAGGCTAATGCCTTATATATATAGGTGTATTTGTTGAACTCGCTATTATGAGTTTCTTGTAATTTGTTAATATTCTCCAGAAGTAAAGTTTTATAATCTTCTTCAAAATAGTTTGCCTCAATTACTTTTTGTCCTTTACTGTTTATAACTAAACTTCCTCCATCATATATTAAGTCGGTATTTGCACCAGTTTGGTTTACGTATATTATAGGTATAGAATATTTTTTTGCATTATTGGCGAGTATATCCTCGCGTGTTTTAGCATGGTTATACGAGTATGGAGATGCCGCAATATTTACGATAAAGTCTGGTTTAAATTCTGCTAAATATTTTAGAGGGCTATTTTTATACAGTATGTCTTTGTTGAAGTTTTCAATAGCTTTTTGTTCGTCCCAAAGATCTTCACAAATAGTTATTGCAATTTTCTTGTTTTTATATTCAACTATTTCAAAAATATCATTTGGCTCAAAATACCGAGATTCGTCAAAAACATCATAAGTTGGTAGTAATGTTTTATTAATGGTTTTTATTATTGTCTGATTTTCTATGAAAATGGCTGAATTGTAAAGGTTTTTCCCTTTTTGATTTGGATTTACAGTTGGAGTACCAATTATTACAGCAATTTCTTTAGTATGTTTTGCTATTTCATCTATTGCATTTTTGCAATTTTGAATAAAATCTTTGTGCTCTAGCATGTCTAAAGGGCAGTATCCACAAACCGAAAGCTCCGAAAAAATTATTAAATCAACATTTTCTGATTTTGCTTTATTTATAGCGTCTATGATTTTTTTTGAATTATATTTTAAATTTCCGATATGGAAATTTAATTGAGAGATTGCGATTTTCATGTTCTTGTAAATTTTTAAAAAAAAACTCGGGTTATTTGCCCGAGTATAATATATTGATTAAAAATATTTAGAATAATATTCCTACTTTTAGATGTATATCGTTTAAAAGTATTTTTGGTTTTGAGGTGCTACTCATATCGAGAGTTGAAAAAACCTCTGTTTTATCAATATCAATTAAGCCTCCAGTATATAGGATTTCGATTAATAGTCTTGTGTTCCCAGCGAGAGAATACTCTGCTCCGCCGCCGATATGCCAACCAGCGTTTATATTGATAATACTTTTACTTAAGAGCATGTTCTCGGCTGTTTCAACAGCAGTGTTTGCTTTAACAGCTTCTATTGTGCCAAGTGCTTTGATGTTAAATAATGGTGTAACACCAGCTTTAAGAAAATAGGTAAAGTATCCAATCTCGTTTGTTTTTCCTTTAAAACCTACAGGTATTGCAAGGTAATTAAGATTATATTTTATTGAACTTCCTGCATATAATGTGTCATACGCTAGACCTTCGTCGGGTGTGATGCCTAAAGCTCCATTTGTGAAGTTCACTTTGCCTCCTAGACTGTTAAATTGAATTCCTGTTGAAATGGCAAAGTTATCGATGATGTTAAAGTCTATGAGTGCACCAAAATTATATCCGAGCTTCATGTTTTCAGTGGTAATTGTTTTGCTGTCAGTACTCATCCACGACATTGTTGGCCCAATAAATAGACCACCCGAAATTTTTTGCGAAAAAACATTTCCTGCTAAAATCAGTGCGAATATGCATACAATAATTTTTTTCATATCTTTATGGTTTTTTAATTAATATATTACAAAAGTACAAAATATTTTCTTTAATTTGCTAAAATGAAAAAAATATTAATATACATATCTTCAATAATTGTTTTAGCAGTGCTACTATTTTTTATCGTCAGGTACTTTGCGAAAAATCGCAACCCACTAGATATTGATGTTTCTGATATTGAGCTAAATTTGGAGATCGAAAGATTTGATGTAGAATTGATAGATGTGGATAATTCGTGGGAGGCAATAGAAAAATTGCAGGAAAAATATGGCGAATTTTTTGAAATATATAATAAAGAAATAATAAGTATTGGCGGAATAGAAAACGCCTCATATTTAACTTATCTTAATACTTTTCTTAACGATTACTCTGTTGTTGAGGCGAATAGAGAGGTCAAAAAAATATACTCTGATTGCAATAAATTAAATAAGGAATTAACACAAGGTTTTAAGCATCTTTTATTCTATTATCCTGATGAAGATATTCCCCGAATTGTGTCTTTTATTGCTGGCTTTAATCATTCGGTTGTGCTAATTGATGGGTTTATTGCTATTGGTCTTGATAAATATCTTGGTAAGGAGTGTCAGCTTTACGATATGTTGGGAATCCCACAATATGCAAAAGCGGAAATGGTGCCTGAACAAATTCCTATAGACGTGCTTACTGCATGGGCACAAGATCGATA
Source organism: uncultured Bacteroidales bacterium (assembly GCA_964397745.1). GTDB lineage: Bacteria > Bacteroidota > Bacteroidia > Bacteroidales > ML635J-15 > Bact-19. The sequence goes on from CAYNKH010000011.1 coordinate 34,715, forward strand.
TTTGTATGAACCTGAGAGCGATAACTTGTTAAGTAAAATGGTTTATAATGGAAAGATACTCTATTTTTTAGATGCCATGTTTCCAGATTTTAATCAAGCTAGAAAATTAAAATATACAGAAGAGCAGTTTGCATACTGTTCTAAGTTTGAAAGAGATATCTGGACAAATATTATTGAAAATAAATTGCTTTTTGATACGGATCATTTTACTATTCGTAAATTTGTTGAAAATGCACCTAATACATATCAGTTTGGTCCTGATAGCCCACCACGGGTGGCAAACTGGATCGGACTTCAGATTGTCCGAAGCTACGTCAAAAATAATGAAATTACACTTGTTGAACTGATGGAAGAAAATGATTACCAGAAGGTTTTGAATTTATCGCAGTATAATCCTAAATATAGATAGTTTTTGATTTTAGTTTTATTATTAAAGATTTCCGTTATTTGATTTGCATGGTATTCATGGAGTGTTGGCAAAAGGCAATAATAAAATTAAATTAGAAACTCATCTGGATATTCTGCTTTTTAGTTCGATTGTTATATCAAAATGGCGTTATTGTGTTTTGATGGTTTAACCCACATTATTCAACAGTTTTTGTGAAAAACATATGTAATCAACTGATTGTGATACATTTGTATAACTGCAAAGTTAGACAGCTTGTATCTACACAAAGCTAATCGCATGAATAATGCGGGTTAATCGAAAGTTTTTTTGTTTTATTCTTTTGAGATTTTGCTGTTTTAAAATATAATACTATTTTTGAGGTTAATAATATTAAGGTGTTATTAATACCATTGATATATGATGATTTTGAGAATAAATAATAAGTATAATATGAAAAAAACAGTTATTGCAATCGGAACAATTATCCTAGTTATTACATTTTTGAATTAGGCATTTAAGTAATACTGATTTGTTTATATGTTAATGGGGGTGC
>CAYNKH010000012.1:0-34148 GCA_964397745.1 uncultured Bacteroidales bacterium
ATAATAAAAAATTGAATACTGATGATTAAAAATTTTATAACTACAAGTCTTTTATTACTTGTTATTTCTATTACGCTTTCGGCTCAAACTGGAAACCTTGATGAGCAAAGTTTAAAGAATTTAAGAGATGCTTACTCAAAAATATCAGAAAGCAATACGGGTATTCGTAATGCTTTAACAAATAATGATCTTAGAAAATTGGCGGTAAACAGAGATGTTGTGGGAAAAGTTGATCATAATTTTAAATATAAGGTAAATGTTAGCGGTATAACTAATCAGGAATCCTCTGGCCGCTGTTGGATGTTTACTGGTTTAAATTCATTACGTCCTAAAATAATCGACAATAAAGAGCTTTCAAGTTTCGAGTTTTCAGTAAATCATTCTTATTTTTGGGATATGTTAGAAAAATCCAATCTGTTTTTGGAGGCAGTAATGCAAAATTCAAAAAAAGAATTTACTGATAAAACGATAGAGTGGCTCTTCAAAAATCCTATAGGAGACGGTGGCGTATGGAACTCATTTGCAAATATAGTTAATAAATATGGAGCGGTTCCAAAAACAGCAATGCCTGAAACCTACCACAGTGAAAATTCTGCATGGCTAAATAGAATTTTGTCGAGAAAACTTAGAGAGAACGGTTTAATCCTCTATAATTTAAAAAGAGGAAAAGCTCCAGCAAAACAAATTGCTAGCGTAAAATTTGAAATGATGTCTGATATATATAATACCTTAGTCTTATTCCTTGGCGAGCCTCCAATAGAATTTGATTATCGATTTGTTGACAAATCCGGTACAATAGGCGAATACAAAACTTATACGCCACAAAGCTTTTTTGCAGAAATGTTTCCAGATTTTAATACTGACGATTATGTTATGTTAATGAATGACCCAACACGTGAATATTATAAAGTTTATGAAATTGAATTTGATCGTAACGTACTCGAAGGCCAAAATTGGATATATCTTAACTTACCTTCGGATGAGATTAAGAAGTTTGCCGTAGAAAGCATCAAAAACAATGAGGCGATGTATGCTTCGTGTGATGTAGGCAAACAATTAAACAAAGAAGACGGCACACTAGATATTGATAACTATGATTTTGAGTCACTTTTAGGAATACAATTTGGTATGACTAAAGCTGAACGAATTAAAACTTATGATAGTGGGTCCTCTCATGCAATGCTTTTAATGGCAGTGGATACAGACGCTGATGACAAACCGTCAAAATGGCAGTTTGAAAATTCATGGGGTGCTTCTCATGGGCATAAGGGATACCTTACGTTTACTGACGACTGGTTTAATGAATATATGTTTAGACTTGTAGTGAATAAGAAATACATTGACGCAAAAACTCTTAAACTTACCGAGCAAAAATCGATTATGCTACCACCTTGGGATCCAATGTTTATGCAAGATTTTTAAAACTATACCATGTGTGGAATAAGTGGAATTTACTGTTTTAACCATAAAGCAGAGAAATATACAGAAGAGTTAAATGCCTCTGTTAATGCTCTAAAACTTAGAGGACCAGATGATAATGGAACTTTTATTGATGGAAATATTGGTTTAGGACACACTAGACTTGCAATTACTGACACAAGCAAAGCTGGGAAGCAGCCTTTTTCTGATAATACTGGCAGATACCATATAGTCTTTAACGGCGAAATTTATAATTATAAAGATTATAAAGATGAACTTGCGAAAGACGGAATTAAGTTCGTTTCAAATTCTGATACTGAAGTTTTAATATATCTATTAATCAAGTATGGAGAAAAGGCACTTAGCAAACTTAATGGTTTTTTTGCGTTTGCATTTTATGATGCTAAAGAAAACTCATGTATAATTGCACGCGATAGAATGGGAATTAAACCCTTGCACTATTATAAAGATAATGAAAAAATAGTTTTCGCATCTGAATTAAAAGGAGTTTTGGCGTGGAAAATTCCTAAAGAATTAGATTATACAAGTCTTACAACTTATTTTCAACTTAATTATTTGCCAACCGAGCAAAGCATTTTAAAAAATGTTTATAAACTTATTCCTGGAACATATTTAATCGTTTCGCAGTCGGGCATCAAACAAAAAACTTATTATAAAATACCTTTGTACGATAGTAAGCAAATCTCTCCAACATACAATGATGCAAAAACGGAACTATACTCACTTGTTGATAATGCTGTAAAATTGCGTTTAACTGCAGAAACTTCTTTGGGTTGCTTCCTAAGTGGAGGTATCGACTCTTCTGTAATAACAGCATTAGCAGCACAACACACCGATAAACTTAACACGTTTGCACTTGGTTTTACTAATAATAAATATTTTGATGAGACCAATTATGCCGAATTAGTTGCCAAAAGGTACAATACAAACCACACAGTATTTAAGGTAAGTAATGATGATTTACTGCAAGGTTTAAGCTCGGTTTTGGATTATATTGATGAGCCTTTTGCTGATTCTTCGGCATTGGCAGTTAATATTTTATGTAAACTCACACAACAAAAAGTAACTGTTGCTTTGAGTGGAGATGGTGCAGATGAACTTTTTTCGGGATATAATAAACATCGAGCACATTATAATGCGAGATATGCGGGTACTAAAGTAAAAATGCTTGCAGCCATGAACCCTGTTTGGAAAATAATGCCAAAATCTCGAAATTCGAAACAAGCAAACCTAATGCGGCAATTTAACAGGTTCGCAACAGGTTTTAAATTTGATGCGGCTCATAGATATTTGTTTTGGGCTAGTATTGGTTCTGATAATTACACAAATAGCTTACTAAAAAATAAAATACCCGAAGCTGGTTTTGAGTTTTTAAAGAAACATATTTTAAATCCTGGCATCGATTATAGTGATATTAATAATGTTCTATATGCAGATATGCATTTGGTTTTGCAAGGCGATATGCTAACAAAAGTTGATTTGATGTCTATGGCAAACAGTATTGAGCTTAGGGTACCATTTCTCGACCATACAGTAGTTGATTTTGTTGCAACATTACCAGCATCATATAAAATTACATCAACAACTACAAAAAAAATATTAAAAGATACTTTTGCACACATGCTGCCTCCTGAACTGATTAATAGACCAAAACATGGTTTTGAAGTTCCGTTGTTAGAGTGGTTTAAAAAAGAATTATGGCAGATGATAGACAACGACTTATTAAAATCTTCGTTTATAAAAGAGCAAGGTATTTTTGAAATTGAAACAATTAATATTTTAAAAAAGAAACTTTTTAGTAATAATCCAGAAGATGCACCAGCTAAAATATGGGCTATAATCGTTTTTCAGTATTGGTGGAAAAAATATTTGAGTAATTAAATTATGCCAAAAATTCTAAGAATAATAAATCGTTTTAATTTGGGTGGGCCTACATATAATGTTGCATATCTGACTAAATATATGTCACCTCGATACGAAACGCTACTTATAGGCGGAATGAACGATGAACACGAGGCTTGTTCTGATTACATAATCAATAAGTTAGGAATCCATGCCATAAAAATACCTGAAATGATGCGGGAAATAAATGGTTATAACGATATAATTGCATATCGAAAAATTAAGAACATAATAACCAGATATAAACCCGATATTGTTCATACACACGCCTCAAAAGCTGGGTTTATTGGTCGTTATGCAGCGATAAAAAGTAATGTGCCAATAATTATTCATACTTTTCATGGACATATTTTTCATTCTTATTTTAATAAACAAAAAACAGCGGTTTTTAAAAAAATAGAAAAAAATATGGCTGCAAAAAGCACGGCTATTGTGGCTATTAGTAAAATACAGAAACACGAGCTCTCCAAGATACATAAAATTGCACCAGCAGATAAGTTTAGGGTAATTCCACTAGGATTTGATCTCGATAGATTTCAAGAGGACTATCAAAATAAGCGAGAGCAATTTAGAGTTAAATATGAGATTGCGGAGGATGAAATAGCTGTATCAATTATTGGAAGACTTGTTCCTGTGAAAAATCATGCTATGTTTATTAGAGCTTTTGCAATTGCCAAAGAGAAATCAAACAAAAAAATTAGAGCTCTAATTGTGGGCGATGGAGAACTTCGAAACGGACTAATAGAGTTTGCTTTTTCGTTAGGACTAACTTGTTCGACCCCTCAATATTTTATGCCGAATGCAGACATTATTTTTACCTCATGGATACACGAAGCTGATACTGTTTTAGCTGGTAGTGATATAACTGCATTAACTTCATTTAATGAGGGAACACCTGTTTCGTTAATCGAAGCTCAAGCTGCAAATACACCTATTGTTACTACAAATGTTGGAGGAGTCGAAGATGTTGTACTCGAAAATAAAACTGCACTCCTAGCACAAAATAACAATCCTGATGATTTTGCTGTAAAACTCTTAAAACTCATAAATGAAGATGATTTACGTGCAGAAATGGCAAAACATGGATGGGTATTTGTTAAAAATAGATTCCATTACACTCGTCTTGTTAGCGACATGGAAAAGCTTTATGATGAGTTGCTTTTAAAAGTATAAATCATAACTAAAAAGAATTAATAGGTATATATACTATAATCAAACAAATATTTTTTATTTTTGTAGATTATTACAAACCTGAAAATTCAAATGAAAATAAAATATATTATATTGGTCTTAACTATCATTTCTTTTTTCTTAAACTCTTGTAGTATATTGAGACCCTCAGAAATGTTTCAAATTGAAGATGAGTATCCTGTGTCACAATTTGAAGCATCAGAAAAAGAATATGTTATACAACCGTACGATAAAATAGCTTTAAGAGTTGTTAGTAATGTTGGAGAGTCTCTTTTTGGAACAGGTAGTCAGGAAGGTGCTGCCAGTTCTGCAAACTCTCAAAGAAATCAAACAGGCTTAGAGTTTCCTGTTGAGTTTGATGGACTTGTGAAATTGCCAATTGTTGGCAGAATCCCAATTAGTGGGATGACAGTTCGAGAAGCAGAAGCGTATCTTGAAGAAATATATGGAGAGTATTTTGTTAATCCTTTTGTGCTAATGCAAGTTACAAATCGTAAAGTGATGGTATTTATGAACTCTGGAACATCCGCTACGATAATAGAAATGCCTACAGAGAATCTAACACTTATTGAGGCAATTGCACAAGCTGGTGGATTATCAGAAATTAGCAAATCATATAAAATCAAACTTATAAGAGGTGATTTAACAGATAATCCTGAAGTATATTACTGGAATATCTCCAAGCTTAGTGAACTAAAAAAAACAAATCTTTTTCTTGAGGCAAACGATATTATTTATGTGGACAGTAAGCCGCAATATGTTTACAGAGTCTTACGTGAAATATCTCCGTACCTGACTTTAACCACTACAATTGTTACAATTTACGGAGTGTTTTTTACTCTAAATAAATAAAGAACAAATGGAACAAAATAAAATACCAATTTTAAATCAAAAGTTTGACCCCAGAACATTCTTTACAATTTTAAAGAAAAATTTGTGGCTAATTCTTATTTTTTTCATAATCTCTTTATTAACAGGATACGCATATTTTAGATATACAAGACCTGTTTTCAAAACTTCTACAATATTACAGATAAAGAATGAGAACAAAACTAATCAGATGCTGGGAATAAATACAGGAATACTTGAAACAGACCTTGCACCTGTAATTGAATTGGTTAGATCAAATGAGTTTCTCAAAACCGTAGTCGTAAGTTTACCACTAGATGTAAGCTATTTTCGACAAGGAACCTTCTTGTACACCGAGTTATATGGGAGTACACCATTTGAGCTTAATTACAGAATTAACAATACGCTTATCCTAGACCAAAGAATAGATGTCGAATTTATTGATTATAAATGCCATCTCTCATATAAAATAGGTAATAAAGATTATGAATATCTTATATCACCAGAAGAATGGCAATCGGTGTTTGGAATGGAAATATTTGTTCATTTCCCTTCTAAAAAAGACATGGAATATGAACTTAACCCCGATAATAAATCACAGTATTTTGTTACAATAAATAACTCAAAAACTGTTCTTACAGATATTGCAAGTAATCTTACCATTCAGGTTCTAAATGAAAATGCTGGAACTATTTTAATCACATATAACGACTATAACGCTCGCAAGTCGGCAGAAATAACGAATACAATTGCTGAGAAGTTTATTGAGTTTGATGAAAATAAAAAGAAAGAATCTGCAAAAAATATTATAAAGTACATTGATCAACAAATGGATAATGTATTTGTACAGCTTAATGAAACAGAACAAAACCTACACGATTTTAAACAACTAAATAATATTAGATCAAACAATCAAAGTATTTTATTTAACAGGACAAGTATTTATACCACAAAAATGTCTGATTTAGAAACAAAGTTGTTTAATCTAGATTTTGAAATAATGACTTTGGAAAAAGTTGCAGAAAAAATTGAAAAAGATCCCGAGCTTAAAACTTATGAGATTTTGGCAATGTTATCAGGTCAGCAGTCTGAACACTTTATTTCGGGAATGATAAACTCTTTGCAGGAACTGATTAGCCGACGTGAAATACTCCTGTTTGATGTAACTACAAACAATCATAAGATTGTAACATTGAATGAACAAATTGCCTCAAAAAAGGAAACAATTGTAGATTTTATTGGCTCTACAATCCAAAGGCTTAAATCAGAAAATCAAGAATATAATAAAAAAGTAAAAGAGCTTGAAGACCAGGTATTTGTCGATTCAAGTTATGATGAAATAGAATACGCAAGGTTACTACGATTATACTCAATAAATGAGGACTTTTACTCACAATTGATTAAAACCAAAGCAGAAACGATGATCTCGGAAGCAGGTTATGTTAGCAATAATTTGATACTTGAGAAAGCAACAATACCAAACACACCCGATTTGCCAATTATGAGCCGAGTATTATTAATGGCACTATTAATTGCTTTTGTTATTTCTGTCTTATTTGTACTGCTTAAGTATTTGTTTTTTAATAAAATTCTGTCAACCATTGATGTTTCTGATTATACAAAAATACCTGTTATAGGAGGCATCCCTTCTACTAAAACGAATATGGATGTATCAGAGATTGTTGTACATCAACGACCAAAATCTATGATGGCAGAAGCTTTTAGAAATGTAAGAACAAATCTGGAGTTTTATCCAATAAAAGAGAAATGTAGAATTATTACTGTCTCATCAACAATTGCAGGCGAAGGTAAGACGTTTGTCGGTTTAAACATAGCCGCAATTTATGCTATGACTGGTAAAAAAGTAATTATTCTCGATTTTGACCTCCGAAAACCACGACTTGATAAATGTTTTAATGTGGAAAACATAAAAGGTATAAGTACAATACTTATAGGTAAAAATGATTATAAAGAATGTTTACAACACAGCAATTTGGACAATCTGACGTTTATTACTAGTGGTCCACTACCTCCAAATCCAGCCGAGATAATACTAAGTAATAAACTTAATGAACTTATCGAAGATATTCAAAAAGATTATGATCTAATAGTAATTGATACGCCTCCGGTAGGAATTGTAACTGATCCTCTGACAACTTACAAACTAGCACATAATCCGATATATGTGATGAGAGCAGGTGTTAGCCCTAAATCGTTTATTGAAAATGTAAATTCGTTTGTAAAAGGAAGCAAACTTAATAACATGACTATAATTCTTAATGGTATCGAAAGAAGCACTGGCAGATTTGGATATGGATATAAAAGCGGTTACGGACATCAATATGGTTATTCATCGTATGGATATGGCTACGGTTATCTGACAAAAATTCATAATTCGTATTATGAGGATAATGCTGAAGAGCAAAAAAGTTTTGTGAGAAAAATAACAGATAAAATTAAAAAGAAAAAATAATGCAAATCAATATACTCCTTATATTTATAATTTCATTATTACTAGGGGGGTTCTTAAATAATTTTTTTATTAAAAGACCACTTAAATTTCTAGTGAAAAAAGCCAATAATTCAGCCATCAGATTTAGTACACAGTCAAAACCAATATTTGGTGGAGTAGGGTTTTATGCAGTTTTTATTATTATGGTAATTGCTGCGTTATTTATCCTGCAAAACGAAATATATCAAACAAGTGAGTATATAAGCATTATTCTTGTAGTTACTTTTTCGTTTATAATGGGATTAGCCGACGATGTAATAAGTACACCTCCCTCGTTTAAATTCATTGTACAGTTTTTATGTGCTTTTATTTTTATTTTTAATGGTATTTATATCCAAATTTCTCCTTATGAGTGGTATAATTACGTAATAACGGTGCTTTGGGTTGTTGGCATTATGAATTCGATAAATATGCTTGACAATATGGATGCAGTTACTACACTTACAAGCTTTTCAATTATTGGGGGTGCCGCAATGTTTGCTATTATGTTTGATTCCGAAATCTCAATGTTTATGGGCCTAGTGCTGATTTCTACAAGTGCTGCTTTAATTAGTTTTTTATTTTATAATTGGCATCCAGCAAAAATGTATATGGGCGATAATGGTTCTCAATTCCTTGGTGCGATATTGGCTCTTGTTGGAATCCTTTTTTACTGGAATGCAGTGCCAATCGAAGATTTTCAATATGGATATAACTTAAAACAAATTATTATTGTGGCATCTGCTTTTGTTGTCCCTTTGAGTGATACTACTACTGTTACAATTAATAGATTATTACGCAAAAAATCTCCTTTCGTAGGAGGACGCGACCATACAACTCATCATCTGTTTTATTTGGGATTGTCGGTAAGAGGGGTTGGAATTGTATTATTTTTGATAAACACGATTGGAGTTGTACTTGCTCTATATTTGATAAATACTGGCGCAAGACTTAATTACAATTATTTGTGGTATTTTGCAGCATATCCAATAATTGTTTTCTTGCTACTTTACATTAACACAAAATTTACTAAACAAAAATAATGAAGATTAATAAAAAAATTAAAATCCCGATGTTGTTAATAGCTGGAATCGGAATAGGATTAGTACTATCAAGCCTTTTTATTTTTTCTGACTCAGTAAAAAACGAAATGTCAGTGAATCAAAACAATGATGGTGTCATAATACCATATAATGTTTTTCAGCCCCACATCCCCGAAAAACTTGACTTTTGTGGTGAAAATGTTCCCTTGCAATATTTTGATGTTCTTGAGGCACTAGATTATGAATTGATAATAAATACTTACCGCCATTCCTCAACTATACTCTATATTAAGCGTGCCAATAGATATTTTCCTGAAATAGAACGAATTTTAAAAGAAAACAATATCCCTGATGATATGAAGTATCTGTGTGTTGCCGAAAGTGGCTTGGCAAATGTTGTAAGTCCAGCAAACGCTTCGGGGTTTTGGCAGTTTATGAAAAGTACGGCCATAGAAAAAGGAATGGAAGTAAATCGCAACATAGACGAAAGATACCATCCGCAGATATCTGCAGTTGCTGCAACTGTGTACCTAAAGGAGGCATATCAAAAATTTGGAAACTGGACACTTGCAGCAGCATCTTATAATATGGGAATGGGTGGACTTCAAAGAAATATTGATCATCAACGCAATAATAATTACTGGGATTTAGAATTAAACAGTGAAACAGCAAGATACGTTTACAGAATTTTAGCATATAAACTAATATTAGCAAACCCTGAACAATACGGCTTTAATATTCCAGAGAAAGACAGATATCAAATCCTTAAAACTGTTGAAATAAAAATAGATACTACCATTCTCGACTTAGTTCAGTTTGCTTATGATAACGGAACAAATTATAAAATGCTTAAATACTTCAACCCATGGCTAAGAGGAAATAGTCTGATTAATAATACAAAAAAGGAATACACAATTTCGATTCCTGACAAAGGTGTCAGAGATTGCGAAATTCCAAATAAAAATGATTGATTTCTAGAATGGGTAAAAATAATAAAACAATAAGTGTTCGTGGTGCACGCGTACATAATTTACAAAATATTAATGTCGATATTCCACAACACAAACTAAGTGTAATTACTGGTTTGAGTGGCAGTGGAAAGTCTTCGCTGGCTTTTGATACTATTTATGCCGAAGGACAAAGGCGATATATGGAAACATTTTCGGCTTATGCACGTCATTTTATTGGAAGTATGGAGCGTCCCGATGTTGATAGCATTACCGGACTTAGTCCTGTTATAGCTATTGAGCAAAAAACAACTGTCAAAAATCCTCGCTCAACAGTTGGTACGATAACAGAAATATATGACTACCTAAGATTACTGTATGCAAGAGCTTCAACGGCTTTTTCGCACATCTCTGGTGAGAAAATGATAAAATATACTGATGAGCAAATAATTGATATAATAATTAATGAATTTGCCGACAAACCAGTTTATATTCTCGCTCCCTTAATTGACGGAAGAAAAGGACACTATAAAGAACTATTTGAGGCTTACCGTAAAAAAGGTTTTCTCAACGCACGTATTGACGGAGAAATGCGTGAAATCGTTTATAATCTAAAATTAGACAGATATAAAACACATTTTATCGAGCTAGTAGTGGATAAAATTGTGGTAAAAGCTGACGATAAGCAACGTCTTAAAAAATCTATTGATTTGGCAATGAGTTTGGGTAAAGGAATAATAATGCTACTCGAAAAAGACAATAATAAACCACGATTTTTTAGTAAATTCCTTATGTGTCCAACAAGTGGAATATCATACAAAGAACCTGCTCCATACACGTTTTCGTTTAATTCGCCGCATGGTGCATGTACCAAATGTAATGGGCTTGGAGTAATTGCTGACATAGATATAGCGAAAATAATTACTGATGCCTCAATTTCTGTTTATGATGGTGGCATTAGCTATATAGGTAAGTATCGAAATTCTATAAATTTTTGGACTCTTGATGCAGTTGCCGAAAAAATGAACTTCTCTCTTAAGACACCTATAAATGAACTTAGAGAAGAGGCTTTAGATGCTTTGCTTTACGGTTGTAGTGAAAGCCTAAGACTTAGGAATACACCTTTAGGCGAATCGTCAAATTATATTGTAAGCTATGAAGGAGTTGTTAACCAAATAAAGGCAAAACAAGATGAAGATGAAAGATATTCGCACTCAAAAAAGGCTTCTTTAAAATTTAATAAGTTTATTACTTGTCCAAAATGTAATGGTGCAAGATTAAATAAAGAAGCACTCCATTTTCGTTTTGCTGGAAAAACAATTTATGAGCTTTCAGCAATGGATATTCGTGAGTTGTACCAATTCCTTGAGAATTGCGATTATGAGCTTTCAGAAAGAGACCGTATTGTTGCTACCGAAGTTATAAAAGAAGTGCGTAGTCGTTTGGGCTTTCTATTAGATGTTGGTTTGGATTATCTCAGCCTTAATCGTCCAGCTAAAAGTTTGTCGGGAGGAGAATCGCAAAGAATTCGGCTTGCAACTCAAATTGGATCACGACTTGTAAATGTTTTATATATTCTTGATGAACCAAGTATAGGATTGCACCAACGCGATAATAACAAATTGATAAATTCACTAAAAGAACTTCGTGATCGAGGAAATACAGTTATTGTTGTAGAGCACGACAAAGACATGATTTTAAAAGCTGATTATGTTGTTGATATCGGACCTGGAGCTGGTAGGAAAGGGGGGAAGCTTGTGTTTTCTGGAACCCCAGAGGAAATGATACAGTCTGATACTATAACATGTGAGTATATTAAAGGATCAAAAGAAATCGAAATACCAAGCAAAAGACGCAAAATCGCAGATAAAAAAATTATTATTAAAGGAGCTCGTGGTAATAATCTAAAAAATATTGATGTTACTATTCCTCTTGGAGTGTTAGTGTGTGTTACTGGAGTTTCTGGATCAGGAAAATCGACATTGCTTAACGAAACTTTAGTTCCTGTGCTTGCAAGACATTTTTATAATTCCAACAGCTTTCCATTAGATCATGATACGATAAAGGGACTAGAACATATAGATAAGTACATAGAGGTAAATCAGTCTCCCATAGGTAAAACACCAAGATCAAATCCAGCAACATATACAGGGATTTTTACTGATATTCGTGACTTATTTGCGAATATACCTGAATCAATGATTAGAGGATACAAATCTGGGCGTTTTTCATTTAATGTCTCGGGCGGAAGATGTGAAACATGTAAAGGTGCTGGATTACGAACAATAGAAATGAATTTTTTGCCAGATGTTTATGTACAATGCGAAACATGCAGTGGTAAAAGATATAATCGTGAAACACTAGAAGTTAGATTTAAAGGTAAGTCAATTTCTGATGTCTTAAATATGACTATTAATGCTGCGGTTGAGTTTTTTGAAAATATTCCAAATTTATATAAAAAGTTAATTGTCTTGCAGCAAGTCGGACTTGGTTATATTAGTCTGGGACAATCTTCAACTACTTTATCGGGGGGCGAAGCTCAGAGAGTAAAACTTGCTACAGAGTTAATGAAACGCGAAACAGGAAACACTCTATATATTCTTGATGAACCTACAACTGGTTTGCATTTTGAGGATATTCGTATATTACTAGGGGTAATAAACTCCCTTATAGATCGTGGTAATAGTATGATTATTATTGAACATAATATGGATATAATAAAATCTGCTGATTTTGTTATTGACCTTGGACCCGAAGGAGGTGAAAGAGGTGGACAAGTTATTGCCGTTGGGACACCAGAAGATATTGCTAAAAATAAAAATAACTTTACTGGTGAGTTTTTAAAGAGTGAAATATAAAAAAGTCAATCAGAATATTTGTGATATTCTGATTGAGATAATAAGTTTATTGTAATTCTACTATAACTGTTTTTTAGAAGTTTGGTTGTAATTTATATGTAGAGTAGAAGTCGTCAATTATTTTAGCTGCTTCTGCTGGAGTATCAACAATACTATATAAATTAAGGTCTTCAGGAGAGATATTATGTTCTTGATCTAACATTACGTCTTCTATCCATTTAAAAAGACCTGTCCAATAACTTCTGTCTATAAGTACGATTGGAAATTTTCCTATTTTTTTGGTCTGTATCAATGTCATTGCTTCAAAAAGCTCATCGAAAGTTCCAAACCCACCAGGGAACACTATAAAACCCTGTGAATATTTCATAAACATTACTTTACGAACAAAGAAATAATTAAATGTTACCAGTTTGTCCTTATCAATGTATTTATTTGCATCTTGTTCAAATTCCAACTCAATATTGCAACCTGCGGATCTACCATCCCCCGCACTAGCTCCTTTGTTTGCTGCCTCCATAATACCTGGTCCACCACCAGTAATTACGCCGTAACCTTTTTGGGTTAGGAGATATGCCGTTTCGGTAGCCATCTTGTAATATTTGTGGTCTGGTTTTGTTCTTGCTGAGCCAAATATTGAGACGCATGGTCCTATTTTGGCAAAATGCTCGTAACCATTAACAAATTCCCCCATAATTTTAAAAATACTCCACGAGTCATTTGATCTTATATCTGCCCAGTTTTTTTCATTAAATGAATCCCGAATCTTTTTTTCGTCTTCTGTCATAATTCTATTTTTTATGTTATCAAAGATAATATATCTTCTTTCATGTACAAAGTTTTTTGATATCTAGATTGTAGTGAAAGTACAATTTTATGTATTATTTCCTGTTGCGTGTATTTGCTTGTCGATTTGATTAATTTTGGTTTTGCAGTTGCTTTACAAATAATCTGATAAAGCTCGTCATCTATGCGGTAATGACTCGGAACCTTTGTAACTGATTGAAGCCTTTTTATAAACATCGGATTTGCAGTGTTTAAGGCAGGCTCTTTTGCAATTGCTTCGTATAAAACCAGTCCCAAACTAAAAATATCGGAGTGATCCCCAATTAGTTCGTCAAAACCAAAAACTTGCTCTGGACTGCCATACATAATATTATATGTACGCTTATTATTATCAAAAACACGAGGTTTAAATGCAGGTTTGATATTTCCTAAATCTATAATCTTAATTTCAGGTTCGTCAAAATCTATTTCGCCGTATTTTTCTAAAATCATTATGTTTGCGGGCTTTATGTCGCAATGACAGTATCCGTTTTTGTGAATATGGTCGAGTGCATCGCAACACTCCGCAATTACTTTCATAAAAAAGTAATTATATTTATAGTCAAAAAGTCGTTTGTCTTGAATTAAATTTTCTAGTGTTAATCCAACGATAAATTCTTGAATAATAAAAATATTATCTTCTTCTACAACGAGGTCAATTGTTTTTACTATTCCAGGATGTCGCATGCTTATACTTGCTTCAACAAAAAACTTTAGTTTATCCGATTGATTATTAAATAAATTTGGAGATAGCTGCTTGCAAATTACTTTTTGTTTAGTTTTTGACTCAGCAGCTAGATAAACAATTGAGAATTTTGATCTGTTTAAAACAGTGCTTTCTTCATTAGGAAAGAAAAAGTATTTTGCGTTAGCACCTTGCAGAAAATATGCTTTCATTATCTATCGTATTCTTGTTTTGCTCTGCTGCCCCAAGAGTCATCAGAGTTCAGATTGTCGTGATTATACAAGGCATTATTTCTTTTGCTTAATAATCTTTCCCAGTTCGGTGTTTTTATTTCTCCCGTTAAGTCGCTATGTAAAAGTTCATATTCTTTTCCTGCGATATTAGGGTTGTAGAAAATAAATTTTTTGTTATTCTCATTTAGAACTCGGTAATAATGCCAAATTTCATAGGGATATGAGCTGGGCTCGTGTTTTGAAACGTAAATATCATTTGGCACACCGTATTGGAGGTAAACGCGCCCTCTGTCTGTTTCAAATCCTCTGTTTATTGGTGTCCTGTAATTTCTGTCAACAAACTCAACTTGTTCGTTATATTGTCTCCATAACTCTTCGGGTTCTACATTATTGCGTTTTAACCAAAATTCTAAAAAATAATTCTGCATTATATCAATCGAAGCCGACTTTAACTGGTAGTCAATAAAATTTCTTTCATTCATATCAGCAATAGGACGTAAACAAGCAACATACAATCTTAAAGAGTCTATTGAATTCATATCGCCAACAAAACTTTCCGAAATATCTGTTTCTGCCATAAGATCTGCGAGGTTGGTTTTGGGATCCTTGTCGGGATTGCTGCGTTGGAAAAAGAATTTCGATTTGAGCATTGTTTCGTTAGTTTTGGTCTTTATCTCCATTGCCAAATTGTAATTGCCCGATGGAAGACTTGCAATATTTAATTCTCCAATTAAAGGCACAACTGGTGCGGAGTTGAGTTTTTTAAATCTACTGTATGATTCAATTTCTTGATATGTTTCAAATCTTTCAATATAATAGCGTACCATAAAATCATCATCAATAGCTTTGTCAGAATTGTATATTTCTATGTAAAAACTTAGTTTATGAAAATTTGACGGATAAAAATTAGAAATATAGGGGAGTAGATCGTATCCGTTCTTAGTAAGTGCCGACAATTCTGTTGAAGGGGTAATGTCTTCGATAAGTTGAGTACCACTAAATTGCAACTTGTTGGGCGAGTAGTCAATGCTAATAATATCGGTAAAGATATAAGCTTTTTGCTCACTGTTGATGTCATTTATTTGTATTTCAAAATTGTAAACCCCATTTGGAAGACTAATCCTTTGAAGATCAATAAAATTTGGTTTGTTTGCCGCTGTGTCAGTTATTTCGGGGCTAACTAAAGTATATTTGTCGACAGCGACAATCGAATCAGCTTTTCTGAAAATCATTGTGATTTCAAGCTCTGCAACGAAACTCCCATTAGTCTTTTTTACAAAATTTGCAGAATTACCTATTGTACTCAGATATGTTTCAATATATGGACCATCGGGAGAGTTAAAAGTAGAATACATAAAATATACTTCGAGGCTGCTAAACGAAGTAATGCTTATTAAGAAAAAGCTTAGAACTGATATTATAGTTTTCATTGTAGTTGTTATTAGTTTTATGCAATATAATAAAATTTTGGATTGCAAGAGGTATATTTTTATAAAATAAATTGTTAAGACTTCATATACTGTTTTACAATTTTCGAAAAATCCTTAAAAACTTTAAGATTTGAAGCAACAATTTCTTTGCCAAAAACAAAGTTGTTGCCTCCAGAGAAATCGCTTAGTTTTCCGCCTGCTTCGCTAACTAATATGCATCCTGCTGCCACATCGTAGGATTGAAGGTCATATTCGTAAAACCCATCAAAACGACCGCAAGCTACATAAGCCATGTCGGTTGCTGCTGAACCAAGACGGCGAATTCCTTGTGTGTTTTTTGTTAAATACTTTAATAACTCAATATAATTGTCAAGTTGTTTAAAAGCCTGATAAGGAAAACCTGTAGCTAATAAGGAATTTTTGAAAACAGATTTTGTAGAAACTGTGATTTTTTTACCATTTAGCCATGCACCACCCTCTGTCCAGGCATAAAAACATTCATCTAAGCCTGTTTCATAAACTACACCGCTAATAATTGTGTCGTTTTTCATTAATGCTATGCTAACGGCACATGGGTAAAATCCATGAATAAAATTTGTTGTCCCATCAAGAGGATCTATTATCCAATTATATGTTTTACCTATTTTATCAGATGTTCCTTCTTCGGCTATAAAACCAGATTCAGGAACAAGTTTGCTTAATTCAGCAACAATATATTCTTCCGAAGCTTTATCTGTCTCTGTTACATAGTCGTTTAAGCCTTTTGTCTCAATAGACGATGGCGTAATTTGTCCAATATTATCCTTGATTATTTTCCCTGCATTTTTTGCAATTTCAGCTACTTTTAGCGTTAATGATTTTAATTCCATATATTTTTTCTAAATAAATTTAATTGACATAAGATCGGCATCTAAAAAACCTGTTATTTCCACTCTTTTGGTGGTGTTGATGAGTTTTTTATCATATTCTGTAGCAACTTTTATGTAATTGTCGGTAAATCCAAAAATTGTTTTGTCTTTTATTGAGGATTCAAATAGTACAACATGTTTAGTACCTATTTGTTTATCCATAAATTCTTTGTGTTTTAAGTTGCTGATATTAGTTATTGTTTCTGCTCTTTTATTTTTGGTATGAGAACTCGTTTTTGGGGTAAAACTTACTGCTGGAGTACCTTCTCTCTCTGAATACTTAAAATGATGAATAAACGAAACATCAAGTGATTTAACAAAATTGGCTGTTTCTTCAAATAGAACATCTGTTTCTCCGTTTAATCCAACAATTAAATCAATGCCAATAAACGCATTCGGCAAGTTTGCCCTGATTTTTTCGATTTTTTTGCGGAATAAATTTGTGTCATATTTTCTTTTAATCATTTTGAGCATAACATCGCTTCCAGATTGTAAAGGAATATGAAAATGCGGCATTAGTTTTTGGTCTTGAGCAACTAATTCTATTATTTCATCAGTTAAGAGGTTTGGTTCTATGCTGCTCAATCTTATTCTTTCTATGCCCTCTACCTTTGTTAAAGCTACCAAAAGATCACAAAAAGACTCTTTTGTGCTTTTACCAAAATCTCCAATATTTACTCCGGTAAGAATAATTTCTTTAATGCCTTTTTTTGCAATGTTTTTTGCATTTGCAATTGAGTCGGCTATGCTTTCGTTACGACTTCTTCCTCTTGCATAAGGAATAGTACAATATGCACAAAAGTAGTCGCAACCATCTTGAATTTTAAAAAACGATCGAGTACGTTCGCCATAAGACGCTGACGGAAAAAATCTGGTCATATCTTTATGGTCTGTAGTAATTAATAAGGATGTTTCTTTTTTTTCTATGTTTTTGATTATTTCTGCAATTTTATCTTTATCGTTTGCTCCAACAATATAATCAACTCCTTTAATGGTGGTAAAATCTTCTGGTTTTAGTTGAGCGTAACAGCCAGTAGCAATTATAATGGCCTTGGGATTTTTGCTTTTTGCCCGCGAAACTGCATTTCTGCTTTTTTTATTTGCATTTGCTGTTACCGAGCAAGTGTTAATAACATATATATCAGCGAAATTATTAAAAGCCACAATAGAGTATCCATTGTTCTCAAAATAATGGGATATTGTTGAGGTTTCGGCAAAGTTTAGTTTGCAACCCAGCGTATAAAAAGCAACTTTAGTTCTCATAAATTAAGGCAAAATTAATAAAAAAAACCTCTTAATGAGGTTTTTTTATTAATTGAATAGTTCTGTAATGTTATTCTCCGTGGTGATGTTCACCATCGCAGTCGTGTTCGTGTTTGTGTTCGTGTGTTTCTTCGCCGTCATTGGCATGCTCACCCACACAACATGAATTTACAACACTTACTTCGATATAGTAATTCATTTCAACATCGTGGTGTACTTCAATTTCTTCGCCTTCATCGGCAACAACTGCAATAAGTTTACCTTTTACAATAACTTGTTTTCCTTCAAGGTCTTTGTCAAATCTTTCGATTCCTTCGCCGGCTTTACCAATAATTAGTAAATCTTCGTTTTCGATAGAGTTTACGAAAATATTTTCACCTGAATGATCACAAATATGAGTACATATTCCATGAACTATGACTTCTTGGTCAACTTTTTCTTCGAGACTTCCCATCAAAACATCAACAGTAATTGCATCTTTGCGGCAAAGATGATTTGTTTCTTCTGTCTTTTCTTGACTGTCTTTGTCTTCTGTTACTTCTTTTTTTGTCTGCTCTGCATTATTGCATGCAACAAACATAATTGCCGGCAATATTAAATACATTAGTCTTTTCATAATTAAAATTTAATTTAAGTTTATATTACATTTACCTGTTACTACAATTTTTCAATTTTTTCGACTTCAAATTTAGTAAAAATCCATTCAGCATCTTCTGATTCGAAAATATTTTTATCATTAGATTCTATTTCGAAAACCAAACCGTGCATTTTGCCTGTTTTAGCTGATTTTTTGGGAATCTCAATTTCGATATTTCCACTTTGATATTTTTTAGTGAAACCCATTTGATATTCTACTTCAAAGTTTAATTTGATGTCGTATTCATTAGTGTTTTTTAGTTTAAACCGCAATTGAGCTGGACTTGATTTGTCGAAGAATTTTTCATTTACGACTTTATATTTTATTTCAACTCCGTCAATAGGATCTAACGAATTTTTGTAACCAAACTGTGCATTTGCAACAGTTGAAGTAATAATTAGAATTAGTATTAAAAAATATTTTTTCATGTTTAAAATCTAATTTTGTGGATTCATAAACTTACCGATAAACAAGATTGAATTTCTATAATTTTCCTTAATGACAAACACAAAAGGACGATTTAAGTTAAGGTATGTAACTTGCGGTGCTGACTTTTCTCTAACAACAACTGCCGTTGCAGCCGCCGCTTCGGTTCCTTTTTCATCTATTTCAATAAATGATTGGTGTATAACATCATCTATCATAAGATCGCTTCTACCTGTCATTTTTTTAAAATTAGCTCTTGTTGTAAATGCAGTTTGCATACCTAAACTCATGAGTGTCTTTTTTAATTCATATTTTGCTTCAATTTTGAATTTAGGCATGAGCAAGTCAACTTTTGTCTCCGTTAATGAATTGCACAATTCATCGAATTGATTATAATCTAAGTTTTGAATAAAATCCTCGATTTTACATGTATCGCTCGGCAGCAGAATATACAAAGAGGCAAGATCATCTTTATATGGCAATTCTAAAACTGTTACATTGTTGTTGGAATGGTATTTGAATTTTTCGCGTAAGTGCATAAACGATGCGATATACTGTCGGTTAGGATGCTGAAATACCATTTTGCGTGTTTTGTTTTCGGGAAATGCGTATTTCCAGTCGGCTTTAAAATGAATAGCATTTAATAAAACAAGACGAGTCATTTTGTCAACCGCATTCTTTTTTAATAGCTCTTCAATTTTATTATTTGTGTTATCCATAACCCATTGGTTAATCTCATTTCGGGCTTTTTCTCTTTTTATATCATCTATAAAATCAGCCTGCTTGATAACAGCATTATAATCCTTTAGCAAAGTAAAGTAAGAATCTAAAAAATTATATTTTTCTTGAGCAAATGCAGCATTAACTATTGTAAAGAAAGCATCTTTGTTGTTACGGTAATGTAAAAGTAGGTCAGTAAATTCTTTATGAGAATCTTCTTGAGAACGTGTGAACCCTAGCGTTTTACGCATTTCTTTTGCGGTTTTGCCTTTTGCTCCGTCATAAGTCATCGATAATGCAGTTGAAATGCTTATTGGACTGATAAAAACATTAGTAGTGTCTGCAGAGGATATTTCAGAAAAAAGCTCAAAAGCAAACGTATTGTTGTTTTCCACGATATTTGTTCTTTTTTGTGCAGATATGTTTATTGTCATCAACAAACATATAGCAAATGATGTTATTACTTTTATCATAATATTACTTTTAGTTAATAATAACTATTATATGATTTCGATATTGTTTTGTCCAGTTACTTTTTCGCAATAGTAGCATTTTAAACCTATTTTTCCATCTTTTTGCACAACTTTAAAACTGGTTTCAACATCATCGTGATTTGTTATACACTTAGGATTAATACATTTTACAAACTTTTTAATCGCATCAGGTAAAACGACTCGTTTTTTATCAACTACTTTAAAGTCTTTAATTATGTTGATTACGGCATTTGGATCGACAAGTGCAATTTTGTTTACATCGTCCATCGATGGAAATTTATCGGCAATCTTAATAATAGCTTTTTTGCCATATTTTTTGCTGTCGAGATTATTGCCTATAAACACCTCTGTATCAACACCTTCGATTCCAATTATAGATATGATTTTATATAAATTCCCTGCTTGAATATGGTCAATTACTGTTCCATTTTCGATTGCTTTTACTGTTAATTCACTTTTCATGATAATAAAATTAAAATATTACTATAAATTATTTAAGTCCCAACATTATTGCCATTATTGCCATGCGAGTGTAAACACCGTTTTCTGCTTGGTCAAAATAGTAGGCTTTCTCGTTTATGTCAACATCCGTGCTTATTTCGTTCACTCTTGGTAGTGGATGTAGAATTTTTAGGTTTGATTTTGTGTTTTCAAGCATTTTGTTTTTTAAAACATAGCTGTTCTTTACTTTTTCATAGTCCATTGGGTCTGAGAATCGTTCTTTTTGTACCCGTGTAACGTACATAATGTCGGCATGGTTAATGTTTTCATTTAGAGTATCGTGTTCGTAATACTTTATTCCTAATTCGTCCAAATGGTCTTTGTATTCTTGAGGCATACGTAAACTTGGAGGAGAAACGAAATTAAAAACAGGATTAAATTGTGCCATTGCCATAAGTAAGGAGTGAACTGTACGTCCATATTTTAAATCTCCTACAAGAAAAAGATTTAGGTTGTCTAATGTGCCTTGTGTCTTTCTTATCGAATAAAGGTCTAAAAGACATTGGGTAGGATGTTGGTTTGAACCGTCTCCTGCATTAATAATTGGTTTGTCAGAAACGTCAGAGGCATGACGAGCACTACCTTCTATTGGATGACGCATGATTATTAAATCGGCATAGCGGCTAACTGTTAGTATTGTGTCTTTTAATGACTCTCCTTTTGAAATACTGGAGTTACTTGCTTCGCTAAAGCCAATTACTCTGCCACCAAGTCTTAGTATAGCAGTTTCGAAACTTAATCGTGTACGGGTCGAAGGCTCAAAAAACAATGAGGCAATAACATAATTTTCCAATAATTTTTGATTTGGGTTTTGCCGAAGTTCTTCTGCTAAGTCTAAAA
The DNA here is from genome assembly GCA_964397745.1 of uncultured Bacteroidales bacterium. GTDB lineage: Bacteria > Bacteroidota > Bacteroidia > Bacteroidales > ML635J-15 > Bact-19. The sequence goes on from CAYNKH010000012.1 coordinate 21,681, forward strand.
TTTTGAAATAATCCTCTTTTGAGAAGTCGTTAATGGAGATTAGATTTTTGTTTTTCATCTTGTTTTTATTTTAAGTTACACTTTTTTTACAAAAAAAAACCGAAGTGAAAACTTCGGTTTAAATAATTATTTTTCAATATCAAGTAATTCAACTTCAAAAATCAAAGTCTCAAAAGGACCGATTAGCTGACCAGCTCCTCTTTCGCCATAAGCCAAATTGTATGGAATGACAAACTTGAACTTTGAACCTACTGGCATTAATTGTAGCCCTTCAGTCCAGCCTTTAATAACTCCGTTTAAAGGAAATGAAATTGGCTCTCCTCTTTCATACGAACTGTCAAACACTGTTCCATCGAGCAATGTTCCTTGATAATGAACTTTTACGGTAGAACTAGCAATGGGTTTTGCTCCATTACCCATTTCAATAACTTCGTACTGTAAACCACTAATGGTAGTTGTAACTTCAGGACGTTTACCGTTTTCTGTTAGAAAAGCCTCGCCTTCGGCAAGCTTATCTCCCGATTGTGCTTTTTGCATCTCTTCAAAAAATGATTGTACAATTTGATCGGTTGCTTCAATTGCTATTTTCGATTCTTTAGCAATTTGATCTTTAATACCTTCAATTATCAATTCTACATTCATTGTAGTGTCTAAACCTTGTCGAACGAAATTTTCTGCAATTTGAACACCAATTGCATAGCTGGCAGAATCAGCTTGACTTGTTAAATCAACTTTTTTACTTTCCACTTCTTTTTGAGATTTGCATGACCACAACATTAAAAGTGCTGCTGTGGAAGCTGTTAATAATAATACTGTTCTTTTCATATTTTTTTTTTTCTATCTAAGTGCAAAATAAAGATTTTTATTTCGATATTCCAATTTTTTAGAAAACTATTATTAGAAACTTATTAACGATGTATCTATTTTTAAATCAGTTAAATATATCAGATTATTGTTAATATCTTTATTGTTAATAAACACTTAGTGCGATAGTTTTTAATCATTTAATTAACAAGTTATGAGAATTTTTGCGAAATTTTGTTAATAAACTGTTTGTGTAGTGTTTTTAACCGGTGGTTTCGGCTTCGCTCAGTGCATCGCAGTGCATCGCATTTGAACCGAGAACATCGAACTGAGAACTGAGATCCGCTTACTCAAATACCAACTTCTTTTCCACAAACAAAGGATACCAAAAGCTCTAAACTCTGTTATTACTTCTATTGCGATGCACCGAGTTTTTATCGAAGTGTTCTTACATCAAAATTTTTGAACAGGTGAACAGACGAACTGTAAATCTGCAAACCAAATAGCAGATTTCTCCCAACGGTCGAAATATGTCGTTTTTGCGAGTGTAATTTAAAAGTCGAGAACAGAGAACCGAAAACATTCTTCCCAAACACTATTTGTATCTTTTACAATTCAACTCAAGAGCAGGAATAAACATTCTTATTACAAAGAAATCCATAACTTTTGGTGGTAGTATGAATAGAAGTATCTTTATTAGTTTAGCCTCTTTTGTTACTAAATATCGATTACGAGGTCTTTTTCTTGTAGATGCTTTATAAATGATTTTAGCACAATTCTCGACTGTACCACCTTTAAATCCATTGGTACTTTGTGTAAGGTCTTTCACTAAACTACCATAAGGAGTGTTCTCAGGTATTACTATATTAGTATGAACAGTTCCAGCAAATTCTGTTTTAATTGGTCCAGGTTCAATAATCACAACTTTTATACCCAGTTTTTTTATTTCCCACCTAAGTGCATCCGATAGTGCTTCTACCGCAAACTTGCTGGCTGCATACCAACCTCCACCAGGCATAGAAGTTAATCCTGCTGCTGATGAAATATTAACTATTCGTCCGCTGCTATTTTCACGCATCATTGGCAATATCGCTCTAATCATGGCTGCCATACCAAAAACATTAGTATCGAATTGGGCTCTGACTTTATCGTCTGGTGTTTCTTCTATTGTGCCAAATTGTCCAAAACCTGCGTTATTAACAAGAACGTCAATAATAATCTTATTATTAACAATATGTGTTACTAAGTTGTTAATATCCTGCTGTTTGGTTACGTCAAGCTGGAATACCGAAGCTCCAGATTCTTTTAAAATATCTAGTTTTTGCTTATCCCTGCCAGTTGCAATAACATTCCAGCCTTTTTTTAAGAATAAATCTGAGCATGCTTGACCAATTCCGCTTGTTGCTCCTGTTATGAGGACTGTTTTCATTTATTTTAGTTTTAATTCAAATTCAAGATTTTTATCAATATTGTAAATGTAATTTCCTACGCTAAACCAAATTGTTTTTGAATCAACTCTATCGAGATCAACGTGGAAATGAATATTTGATTTTGCTGGAATTTCGAGTTTTCCAGGTACTGATCGGGGAGGTAAACCTTTATGTCTATACAGTGTTACGGGGGCAGATGATATGTTGGTAATGTCAAATATTACAATGTTTTGATCTTTATCATACCTTTTTTTTATTATTAATGAATTTTGTAATAGTTGTGATAAAAAATCTTTATTTCCATATAAAGTTTCATTGTAATATAGTAGTGTACGTTTATTGTCAAGTGCATTGCGAACCGAATTATGACTAAATTCCTTTGCAAAAACTAATGTTACTGGACGATGTTTTTCAAATTTACTCATGCAGGTAGTTGAATGAATATCTGAGTTCGACATTATTGTTAAATCCTTTTCAATTGCCCAATTCCATGCTTCGGGACACAATTGACCAAAATTGACTACTTCAATGCCATGAATGTATCCTTTATCATATAGACGTGTGTGTATTTCAAACCATTTTACAGTATCGGGTTGTTGAGCTTTCCAGCATGGATGATTCCAGAAAATAAATGCTCCTTGATTATATGCTTCTGCAATTGCATCTTCAACATCCTCGACATCAAGCTTATTAGCATCTTTAATAAATATTGCATTTAGATGTCCTGGAGGCATACTGCGAGTAATTTCTGCTCCTCGAATAACCATTACACCATATTTATCTCCTTCTTTTTTTGCAATTTCATAAGCTGTGTTAAAATCTCCTTTTAATTCATTTTCGTGAGGAGTATATTCGATGTGATCGGTAATTGCTATAACATCTATACCGTCCATAATTGCTTCGGTAACTCTGTAATCTGGCCAAACCTGACCGTCCGAGAATACGGTGTGTATGTGGAAATCACATTTTAATGTTTGGTAGCCTTTGATATCAGGAAAGTACAAGTCAGACGACTGACGATGATACTGTGCTGAAGCACTAAACGAAAGAAACAGTGCAATTGCAAGTATTAGATATTTGTTAATTGTTTTCATCAATTTTTTTTACAAAACTAATTAAAATATTTGTTTTTAAAATTTAAAGACAGACAAAAACTTTGTCGTAGTAGGTAATCGCAGCACCTTAAACAATTTTACTTTTTGTTTGTTATTAATACAAATTCTAAATACAAAAAACTATGTTTAAAGAATACGATCCAATTAAAAATAAAATGTTTCAGATAATGGACAATGACGGTAAGATTATTAACGAAAAATTTATGCCGGATATTGATAATTCTGAAGTGTTAGAAGCATATAAAAAGATGTTGTTTGCACGAACTGCTGATAATATGACTGTGAGTTATCAAAGACAAGGACGAATATTTACTTATCCACCAAATTATGGTCAAGAAGCGATAAGTGGTGCTGTGGCCAGAATTATGAGAGATGAAGATTGGTTAGTCCCAGCTTTTAGAGAGCTTGGTGCTTATTTGGCGAAAGGTGCAAGTTTAAAAGAAATTTTCTTGTATTTTATGGGTTACGAAGAAGGCGTAAACTTTAAAAACGCTAAAAACTTCGTACCTTATGCAGTTCCAATTGCTTCGCAGCTATTACATGCAGTGGGAATTGGGTATGAGATAAAATACAATAAAAAAAATCAGGTAGTTTACACTTTTGTTGGAGATGGAGGAACTTCAGAGGGCGATTTTCACGAAGCTTTAAACTTTGCAGGAGTATGGAAAGCACCTGTAGTTTTTATAGTTCAAAACAATCAATATGGTATATCAACTCCATTTAAACTACAGACCGCTTCTGGCGGTATAGCTATTAAGTCGTATGCTTATGGAATAAAAGGAATTCAGGTTGATGGAAACGACTTTTTTGCAATGTATGAAGCTGTTAAAGAATCGGCCGAATATACCAAAGCTGGTAATGGACCTGTGCTAATCGAAGCAGTAACTTATCGAAAAGGAGCACACACTACATCAGACGATCCTTCAAAATATAGAACAAAAGAAGAGGAAGCGGAATGGGATGTGAAAGACCCATTAAAAAGACTTAAATCTTATTTGAAATCCAAAAAGCTGTTTACCGATAAAGAAGAAGAAACTTTAATAGAGGATTATAAAAAAGAAATAGATCGGCAGTTTATTGAGGCCGAAAATTTTGGCTCATACCCATTAGAAGATAGTTTTAAATATAATTATGGTGATATGCCTGATGATCTTAAACAACAAATGGTAGAGCATGAGAAATTTATTAAGTGGAAAGAAGTCTCACAAAACACCAATGTTTAACATTAAAACAAACAAGAAATGAAAAAAGTAATGAATATGGTAAATGCGATTAGCGATGCATTAGATATAAAACTAAAAGAAGACCGAAATGTAATTGTTTATGGTGAAGATGTTGGGGTTGAAGGTGGCGTTTTTCGAGTAACCGAAGGATTACAAAAAAAATATGGAGTTGAACGTGTTTTTGACTCTCCATTAGCAGAATCTGGAATTGCTGGTACTGCTGTTGGTATGTCAATCGCAGGATTAAAACCTGTAATTGAAATGCAGTTTTCAGGATTTGCAAACCCAGCTTTTAATCAAATTGTTAGTCATGTTTCGAGAATGAGAAATAGAAGTAGAGGAAAATATACTTCCGATATGGTTATTAGAATGCCTTATGGAGGCGGAATTAATGCTTTAGAGCATCACTCTGAAAGTATCGAAGCAATTTGGGCTCATATCCCAGGACTAAAAGTTGTAATCCCATCAACTCCGCACGATGCAAAAGGTTTGATGATTGCTGCAATTGAATCGCCAGATCCAGTGTTTTTTATGGAGCCAAAAAGGATTTATAGAGCTATAAAACAAGAGGTTGATGAAGAAAAATTCTCAATCCCGATTGGTAAAGCAAAACTTATTCAAAAAGGAACGGATATAACTGTAGTTGCTTATGGTGCAATGATACGTGAAGTGCAAAAAGCTGCTGTACTTGCTAAAAAAGATAATATCTCTATCGAAATTATCGACTTACGTACTATTTATCCTATTGACAGAGATACAATTGTTGAATCGGTTAAAAAAACTGGCCGATTATTGACTGTACATGAGGCAATAAAAACTTTTGGCGTTGGTGCAGAGATATCAAGTACAGTAATTGAAGAAGCTTTTCTTTATCTTGAAGCTCCACCAAAAAGAGTTACAGGATATGATGTGATTGTTCCGTTGCCAAAAGGTGAACATCATTTTATTATAAGCCCCGAGAGAATTTATTATGAGATTTTAAGAACAGTAAAATACTAAAAACATGAGATATATATTTAACTTTCCTGATATTGGCGAAGGACTTGACGAGGGGACTATACTGGAATGGTATGTCAAAAAGGGACAAGCCGTTAAAGTTGGGGATGCACTTGTTAAAATGGAAACCGATAAAGTTGTTGCTGATATTCCGTCTCCAAGAGAAGGTACAATTGTAGCACTTTATGGCAAACAAGGCGAAACAATAAATGTTGGAAATCCGCTTGCCGAAATCGAGATTGAAGGAGTACATGGTAAAGATGCTCAAGAACTTGTAAAAGAAGAACAAAATAAAATAGAGGCAGTTGAAGAAGAAGGTGCTGGAGTAGTCGGAACACTCGAAATTGCTGGAAATAGTGCTTTTATGCCTGCTTCTGATGAAGGTATGACAGAAACCGATCAATCACAAGTTACAAGCACAACAAAAAAAGCTTTAGCAACTCCTGTTGCAAGAGCAATTGCTAAAGATTTAGGAGTTAATATTAATGAAGTTACAGGAACAGGACCCGGTGGTAGAGTGATGAAGGAAGATATTACGAAATTCAAATCTCAAGAGGCTTACGCTGCTCCAAAACAAAAAGAGAAATCAACTGAAGATGATTTGGTTGAAATCGAAAAAATGTCGCAAATTCGCAAAACAATTGCCAAAAATATGATACAGTCAAAGCATAATGCGGCTCACATGACTGTTTTTGACGATGTTGAAGTTTCTGAATTGATAAGATTAAGAAATAAATTTAAACAAAAATATGCTGACGAAGATTTAAAATTGAACTATTTACCATTTATCTTAAAAGCAACTGCTTTAGCTTTGAAAAACCATAAATCTATGAATTCAGAAATGGATATGGAAAATGGTAATATGATTTATAAAAAATACTATAATATAGGAATAGCAGTTGATACCGATGATGGATTACTTGTGCCTGTAATTAAAAATGTAGATCAGAAATCTATAAAGGAGTTAGCAAAAGAAATTGCCGCAATAAGCCAAAAAGCGAGAGATCGCAAAATCGGATTAGATGATATGAAAGACGGAACATTTACAATTACAAGTTTTGGGTCTATTGGAGGAAAATATGCTGTCCCAATTATAAATTATCCGCAAGCTGGGATTTTAGGAATAGGCAGAATTTATGATGCTCCTGTGGTTAAAGATGGCGAAGTAAAAGTTGGAAATAATTTACCTTTATCCTTATCTGTTGACCATCGAATTGTTGATGGTGGTGAGGTTACAAGGTTTTTAAATGATATAATGCTTTATTTGGGTGAACCAGTAGCAATGTTGATGTAAGATGTGTTTATCCCACAAATTACGTTAATTGAATAATAATTAATAACAAATAAATGAAACTATGGATTACGATGTTATAATAATAGGAGCAGGGCCTGCAGGATACGTTTCTGCAATTAGAACTGGACAACTCGGACTTAAAACTTTAATAGTCGAAAAAGAAAAAGTAGGTGGTATGTGCCTCAACTGGGGTTGTATTCCTTCTAAGTCTTTAATTGAAAGTGCAAAACTATTTAAAAAGGCTGGAGATTTAAAAAAATATGGCATTGACGGTATCGACAAAAAACAACTTAGATTTAATTGGTCAAATGCAGTAAAAAAAGCTATGGGAGTAGCTACAAGATTAGGTAAGGGCGTAGAGTTCTTGCTGAAGAAAAACGGTGTCGAAACCATTGAGGGCACAGCAGTTATTAGCACCGAAAATAGCATAACTGTTAACGATCGTAATATTACTGCGACAAATATTATTATTGCAACGGGTTCTTATCCCGAAAAAGGAACTGATGATGAAATAGGCATTAGAGAGCTTTATCGACTTGAGACTTTGCCCAAAAAACTTGTGTTTGTTGGACACGGTGCAGTTAGTGTTGAGTTAGCTCAAATGTCGGCCTTAGTTGGTGCAGAGGTTTATATTTATACTTCAGAAAAACAACTTATTCCCGAATTAGATGAGTACTTAAATAATTATGTAAACGATAAGCTTAAAAAGGATAATATTAAAATCATATCTAAAAAAACCGAAATTCCTGAGGGAGCAGTAAAAGTAAATACAAGGTTGCGTAAGGCTATTGTTCCTGAATCTAAAATCGAAATAAAACTTACCGAAAATGGTTTTATTGAGACAAATGAAAAACTTGCAACTTCAGTGCCGAGCATTTATGCAATTGGTGATGTGAACGGAAAATCCTACTATGCTCATTCAGGATCCGCTCATGGATTGTATGTGATAAATTCAATAAAAGGTGTAGATGCGGTTCTCGACATTAAAAAATATCCAATAAATATTTATACTTATCCAGAAATTGCACAGTTGGGTATGACAGAAAAAGATTTGAAAGAAGAAGGCTTTAAATACAAGGTAAGTAGTTTTCCGTTAAGTGCAAATGGCAAAGCTTTAATTAGTGGCGATACCGAAGGAGAAGTCCGATTATTATCTGAACCAATTTATGGAGAGGTTATGGGTGTTCAAATTATTGCTGAAAATGCAACCGATATGATTGCCGAAGCTTCTGCATATATGTCTTTGGAGGCAACAATATATGATGTCGCTTCTACAATTCATGCTCACCCAACGGTTTCCGAAATATTTATGGAAGCAGGATTTGAAGCAGTGGATAAGGCAATACACAAATAGGGGAAATTTGCGAATCTGTCCTTGTGTGTTTTTATTAAATTCAGTTTATTAAGCCTGACTAATGGTTTATTTGATAATCTGGATCATTTATTGAATAATTCCATAATGAAACTAAATATTTTTGTCCAGTAGTATCTCCTTGGTTTTCGCTTACAAGGAATGTATAGTAACCGCTGGGAAAAGTTTTATCTGCGTGGTTCATGGGATCCACTAATGTCGAAGGGAAATACCAGTCTAAATAGTGTTTAGGTTTTACGCTATCGTTTTTTGTTAAAATAAAATGCAAACTACGTCGAAGATGATCAAATTTTACAAATGAAGTAAATGATTGAGGCTCAACATTGGTTTGGTGCATGTGTGTGTCATAACCCGTTGTAGATGATGTTTTAATTGTAATTGTATCGAAATTGGTTTCAGACAGATTATATACTCTGATAAACTGTGTATCTGATGGAGGTGGGGCTTTTTCACATGATATAATATTTACTAATATTACAGTAATTATAAATGTCGCTAATAATTTGAAAGATTTTCTATAAAAGCGTTTAAAAAAATGTCTCACTTTATTTTGTATTAAAATTAAGTATTATAAATAAGAATTGTGTGCTATTTATAAATAACTTGGTTTTAATGCCTTTTATTGTATGTTTTTTTTACGAAACTGTTCTAAATGATATTATTTAATATATTTTTCAAATGGTTTAACAAATTTCTCAATCATATCTTTTGCTCTTTTTTTTGCCTGTTTTACAAAATGCTTTAAATAAGCTCTTGCCCATTCTTCTCTGCTACCTTTAAAGTCTTGATTTAAATCTATAACATGGAATTGAATTTGCATTGCAGCAGACCAATTTATATATAATTCAGAAGGAATTGTGTTGAATAATTTTTTATAATGAGCATCTTTGCACACTAATTTTTTGTTTTCCAACATCCAATCAATTTCTATATAATTAATGTCAAAAGTATTAAATTCGCTATTGTCTATCATTTTAGCACAGGTTTGAGCTAACTTGTATGCTGAAATAATATTAGGTGGTTGAGCTGCTTTTGAGATGTTTCTTGTTTTAATGTCAATAATATCATAAAATCCATTATCGACAATAAGAATATCTGCTGTATCGTTTTGTTTTTCTTCAAAAGGATTATCAATACTCCATTTATCTGTTGCGTTTTTGCCTCGACTTAAAAGAAACATTAAAGTAGGGGAATTAAATAAAGCATATCTTGCTTCAACGCCTTTTATATCAGTATTCTTTGTAAATAAATAATTCAAATATTCATATTGTCTAAATACTTTATTTGGATATTCTCTTTTCAATAATTCGTTAACGTGTTTATCAAACGGCTCGCCAGCTGCATGTCCTGATAAAGTTCCTAAAATAGGTTTAGGAACACTTGTTCCTTTTAACTCTTTAGTTATTTTTGTGTAATCTACTTTCATAATTTTAATCCAACAATTTGTTAAAAAGCTTATTAATATTCTCCATATCACCAGCAAAATTGGTTTTTATATATTCCTTTGTAATTTCTACAATTTTGTTGTGTAAATCAATTTCAATTTTATTATTCCAGTCTATTTTTCTAAAAGGAATGCTTGCAATTGGTCTTTCTGAAAATTCTACTATATTTCCTTTAACAATACCATTATGAAGTAACCATTGAAAAACTCGATAATTGTTTAAAAAAGCTAAAATATAAAATATACTTTCTTTTGTTTTTTCTTTTTTAAATATTGCTGTTACATCTTGCGTTGGGAAAAGCGTTGTACCAGCATAAGCAAAGCGAAAATAATCTTTGTTTGAAATCCTTTCTTTACAAGGAACAAAGATACGTTCTTTGTCGCTTTTAAAAAGATTGAAGTTTCGTAAAAAAACCCATTTCCAATAGGGGATTGATTTATTGTATTGATATCTTTTTTCTAATTTACTTTTGAATTTAAGTAATTGATTGTGGTAATTAGGAAAATCATCTACTATAATTTGCTCATCATCAATATCATTGAGAAAAATATAATTTGTAATATGCTTGTAAGTATAAGGTTTTAAATCCTTTGCTTTAACTACTTTTAATTGATTTCGTTTTTCGTTTTCTGTAAGATTCTCGCCATTTAATTGAAATGCTTTATCTAAACCGCTTACAAGTCCGTTTCCAATATCACAAATGTCTCCAATGCTTACATGTTTTGTTTCTGATGAAAAAAGTGTTTGTTCAGATAAACCATTTACTTTGCATTTATTTTCAAAATATGTCATTTCTTTTTTTACATCATTTGATGTAAGTAACCAATTCTCATTTTCTTTAAATTGAGTGATTTCGATATATTCCGCAAATTCAACTTCTTTTTTTTCTTCTAGATTTTTTAAAATCGAAGATGTTAATTTTTTATTAGCGTAATATTTTGTGAGATTAAGAAAGGGTTTCTTGTTTTTTGATTTTACAAATTTGAAAATAATAATTGATACAGTAACATCATCAAATATTGGGGTTTCATTAAAATGATATATTTCTTCAAAATAACCATTCCGCAGTATGTAATTTCTTAATGTATGCGAATGTGTTGTGTTTAACCAATATTCGGGGGTAATAAAAATAAGTTGTCCGTTTTCTTTTAAATGTTCAATTGATTTTAAAATGAATATGTATGAATAGTCACAAAGGCTATTAAAATGTTTGTTCCACAATTGATTTGTTCCCAATTCTTGTTTTAATTCGTCCTCCAAGTTTTTCCAACGAATATAGGGTGGGTTTCCAATGATTAAATCAAATTGACCATCTATTTTTGCACTTATAAAACTTTCATTTTTTATTATATCCTTAAATTTGTTTGGTATTAGTTCTTTGTCCAACTCATAAGCAGAAAGCTTGTTATATCCACGTTTTAATAGTAAATCTAAAAATACTCCCTCTCCACACGATGGCTCTAATACTCTAGAGTTATTGTTGATAAAAGCGAGACTAATCATAAAATTTGCAATAATTTCTGGTGTAAAATATTGCCCATATTTATTTTTTGAAGGTTCTTCAACTATTGCATTATTATCTTTAAATATAGATGTGTTTTTACTTTCTTTCATTCTGCAAATATACTCTATTTTTTTTATTCAATATTTTATGAAACTGGTCTAAATAAACGAAATAGATACAAAATAACAATGATAGCAAACATTACTGCACCAACAATTGCAGAGATAAACACAGTATTTGAATTACCGTTTTGTTTTATTGCAATACCAATAAATGCCCAGATTACCGAAGCGGCTATAAATGGATTATTAAACTTGTAAACTGATAAAGTGGTGATTATCAGACCTATTGCTATCATTAAACTTGTCCAAATTTCATTAGAAATGCCAAACCCAGGCCAATTTAAACTTACTAACCAAACCGTAATGTTCGCAATTGTTGCAACACAAATCCAGCCTAAATAAATTCCAAATCCAGCTTTGAAAATGCTTGTAGGAGAACTACTTAACTTTTGATTAATAATAATAATTGAGGCTAATAATAGCAACATAATTATTACTGACAATCCGAATTTCTCGTAATGCCAAGCAAAAATCCATAAACTGTTAAGTGCCGAACTAGTGATAAAAAACCATGAAACTTTTTGGAGTATTTCTTTATTTGAATCAAAGAAAAATAAAATACTGACTATCGCCAGTAATAAATAAATTACTCCCCAAATTGTAAACGTTAGTCCCGCAGGAGCAAAGAGGTTTGGGTATGAATTGGAAATAACTCCTGTTGTTTGAGCATTTATCGGCAAAGAATTTGCTAGAAAATTAACGTAAATCATCACAGCAAAAAAGACTAAATTTAATATCTTTATTAGCATAAAATTAAGGTTTGAATTAGTGTGCAATTTAGTAAATAATTTTCAAACAATTATTGATTATTGAAACATGTTTTTTGTAATTATAACACGAAAAGTTAAAATTTTGGCGAAAAGTCAGGGTGTGATTTTTTTTTTGGAAAGTCAAGGTATGAATTTGTTTTTTTTTGTCGAAATTCGCTGGCTCGCTCGGATTTATTTGCAATCCGAGTGTTGCGGTACTGTAATCTCAATGTCATTTTAACTTTTCATTATTCGCTTTTGACGAATAATCAATTTGTTTTGGTTTAGTTGCCCCCGGCTCGCTCGGATTTGCAATCCGAGTGTTGTGGTACTGTAATCTCAATGTCATTTTAACTTTCCATTATTCGCTTTTGACGAATAATCAATTTGTTTTGGTTTAGTTGTCCCTGGCTC
>CAYNKH010000013.1:0-5225 GCA_964397745.1 uncultured Bacteroidales bacterium
CTTTTAATCTGTCAAAAATGTCTATCATAATAATTTAATTTTGTGTCAAATTTATTGATTTATTTATAACTTACCTCAAATTCGTTAATGTTTTTAATTAATTGCAGCTTTTTACTTTGTTTTTCAGCTACAATGTTTACGGCAACAATCTCTGCTATATCCTGTACTATTGCTTTATTTCCATGTACAAAAGACTTTTTGCACAAAGGACATGAAGTCGCAAGAATATCTGGATTTGATGCGGTTAATACTTCAAGACCGTGATCTCTAATTTTTGTTTGGGTAGCAAGATCTATCACAGAATTAGACAAACTACCACCACAACACAAAGAATTTTCTCTTTCAAGTTCGGAAACCTGTAATTTACCTATCTTGTTAAGCACCTCACGTGGAGCATCATAGATATTACAAGCTCTACCCAATTCGCATGGGTCGTGATATACTATAGATTTACCCGAATTATGTAGTTTGATTTTATTATTGTTAATTAATGTCTCGATATACTCTGTATGATGAAGTACTGGAATTTCTAACACATATTCGTCTCTAAAAGATTTATAACAAATAGGACAAGATGTTACCAAAACTTTTGCTCCAGATGAGTGTATCATTCTCATATTTTTACTAATCAAATCTTTTGATTGCTGTACAAATCCCTGTTGTCGCATTGGCCGTCCGCAACATAAGCCTTTTTCTTCGTCCATGAACCAATATTTTACGTCAGCAGCTTCAAATATTTTTTTCATAGAAATAATAATACTTGGCGTAAGATGCGACATACAGCCAGCAAAATAAACAACTTCTGGTTTTGAGTCACAGTCAACAGTATCAGCATAATCATAATAATGCTTACCTGGTATCTCGGCTTTATTTCGCATTTGTTGACGTATGAGTGTTGTTTCGATACCAACAGGACAGGCCTCTGTGCACCTTCCGCAAAGGAGACAATTATTTGCAATATCATCTGTGAGATTTCCATATCGAGTGTCACGTATAAAGTAAACCGATTGAACATTGTTAATATCGGCTGCAAAATTAAGCTGGCATGCATCAATACAAATTCCACATCGAGAACATGAATTAATTTGAATATCAGAAAAACCTGAGTATTGTTCTCCTGTAGTTGCTCCCCATTTTCTTAAAAACACTAAAATAACTTCGGTTGGGATGTGCATATATCTAGAAAACGGCAATGCTACAAAAAACACAAACAAAACTATTGAATATGCCCACCAAAGCGGTAATTCTAAAGCTTGAACAGACAAACCTGACATTAAATTACCCAGTGAGCCTGTTAAAAACCCACCATTTCCAGAAATCGCCGCAGTTGTGCTTTCGGCTAATAATCTCAAAGGGAAAATCCACCATAACGCAGAAAGGGCTATCCGATCGAAAGTGCTATGTTTAGTAGCTTTTTTCATTCCTAAAAACTTTGAACGCATTCTTTTCATAATCGCCAATAAGACTCCGCTTAATACCACCAATAATAAAAAATCCATTATAAAAGTAAACTGGGCAGCCATAAAGTAGTTATGCGGTTCTTTAGCAAAATATCTAAAGAAAATAGCCAACCACGGCTCTTCAAAAAATGTACCTGCATAAAATGAAGATTCAATCTTACCAACAACTATAAGCAAAAACCAACCAAAAGCTAAACTCATGTGCATATATCCAAGTACAGGGTTTTTCTTATAAATATTACGATGGATCAAAGCTTCGCGAATAACTTCGCCTATTGCTTGTATTGTCTTAAATGTAAACATGTTTTTATTGACAAAATATTTCTGTTTACGATCCAGACTTTTTATCCACGAAACATATTTATAAATAATAATAGCAAATAAAACAATTGCTCCTACTACGAATGGTAATACAAACGGATGAAAATTCATGATTCAATTTTTTTATAATTAAGATCACTAAGAACAATTCTCAAATTATAGATTATCGCACGTGTATTTACACCACGTGGGCAAACAAGCTTACATTTTCCGCATAACATACATTTATCAAGTTCCTCTGCCAGTCCGTCGAATTGCCCTCTACGAAACATTAAATGGCAATTGCGAAAATTAAACTCGGTATGTAAGTTTGCAGTACAAGTTGCAGTACATGCACCACACATAAGACATCTATGAGCCGATGGCACTTTTTCTATAAGTCGATTATAAGCGTCCAAGTTAGCTGTATCAAAGTCTAAAACTCGTGGTTTTGATATTTTAAATCCCCAGTTTTTCATTTGGTAGTTTTTAAATACTTAATAATATCGGTTGCTGCCGATCTGGCATCTGCAAGAGTTTCGGGCAAAGTTAGTGGACGTTTACAAGTTCCTGCCAAGAACAAACCTGATTTTGCAGTCATATTATCCTCAGAATACAAGCCCAAAGGTTTTGCAAAGCCATAAAGTCCCAAAACAGTATTTTGCTCGCTCAACAATGTTGTTCCAGCAGATGATTCGATACCCACCATAAGCACCAAAAGGTCAACAGTCATTTTCATTGGCAATGCACTTAGCGTATCCTCAGCTTTAATCTGAATTCTATTGTCCATAGTAGCTGCAGCTTCTGATATTCTTCCGCGAATGTAAGTAACTCCATATTCCTCCTGTGATTTTCTATAGAGCTCTTCATAAAACTGTCCAGCCATTCTCATATCCATATAAAAACAGTAAGCTTTAGAATCAGGAACAAGCTGTTTAAATTCAATTGCTTGTTTAACAGCGTTAATACAGCACACTCTTGAGCAATAATGGTTTCCGACTTTCTCGTCTCTACTACCAACACAATTCAAAAAAGCAATACGTTGAGGTACTCTTCCTTCAGCAGTCAAAATTTTGCGAGATTTATACATTTTCTCAAAATCGACCGAAGT
The DNA here is from genome assembly GCA_964397745.1 of uncultured Bacteroidales bacterium. Classification (GTDB taxonomy): domain Bacteria; phylum Bacteroidota; class Bacteroidia; order Bacteroidales; family ML635J-15; genus Bact-19. The sequence continues at coordinate 2,872 of CAYNKH010000013.1, forward strand.
AATTACATTATCGTAAATGCCATAACCAAGTTCTTCTTTTCGTTTTGCGTCAAAAACTTCAAAACCTGTTGCTAATAATACTGCATCGGCTTCAAATATTCTCTCATTATCATTTTTCGCCAACCATAAATTTCCTTCAGGATATAATTTTTTAATTTCTGTATTAGTAATTATTTCAATATTTGGATGCCCTAATTTTTGCGTTAATTGTCCTCTAATTTCACTAGCGTCTTTAAAATCTGGAAAAAGCTTATCCCAATTTTGAATATTTCCACAAAGATTTGCATCTTTCTCTATCAGTACAACTTTAACACCTTGTAATGCAAGACTATATGCGGCTTCAATTCCAGCGGGTCCACCTCCAATTATCAAAACTTTTTTATCCATCATAATCAACTTTTAAGATTTCGGGTTTTTCGGGTTGTCCAATAAATTTTCCTGATTTCCCAATAAATTTATCTTTTGGATTATAAGGAATCCCAAGTTTATCTAAAAGAGCCTCTGATTGTATCTGATGCACTTGCAAACCAAGATCCCACGGATTATATCCTAACAATAATCCTGTAAGTTCTTCGTAAGTTAATACTGGGATACCCATTCCGTTTTCGTCGTAAGTTTTTCCTTCCATTTCAGCAATTGTATATTGCCATCTATCCATAAACATTGTACAACCCGGACAATTTGTAAGAACAAAATCGGGTTTATAGGCTTCCATTGATTCAAACTTTTTCTTAGTGTTAGCAACTGAATATCCTCTATTAGCCATAACTAAATACTGTCTAAAACCGAAGCCGCAACAATGTCTTCTTTCAGGATAATCTATCACTTCTCCGCCCCACTCTTCTATCATACCAGCTAAAACTTGAGGAAATTCTGCTCCACCAACTGCATGTTTTGTAAATATTTTACCATAATGACAGCCAATATGCTCAACAACTCTGAGAGGTTTGCCTGTTTTATGATTTACAAGCTGATATTTCATTTTTTGTTTAAGCTCTTTACGGTATTTATAAATAATATCAGATGGGTGGGAAATATTTTCGGGAATATTAAATTCTCTACCTGTCGCTTCTCTCAAAAAGTTTCTGGTTTTCTCTAACTCTTCTGGATATTCCTGCCAAGTTTCAAAAACCTCAGTAAAAATGCCAAATGAAGTTACACAAGAAGGGACAAAGTTTTTTAATTCTTGATCTGTCATTAGCGAAAAAAGTCTCGCACAAATAGTCATCGTAGTGTCAAACTGTACCACATCTGAATGATATCCTATACCTGTACATGTATGTTGATTTTGATCGTCAATAACAGTTTTACCAAGCTCATCTCTCAATATTTTAAGAAATGTAGTTTCTGAACCTGGAAAAAAAGATTGTCTAATGCAACTACGTTCGTAATAATAGTTATCATCAGCAATTTCTTTCTGATACTCGTTCCAAAAATGTTTCTTTTTAGTGTCCATACAATTTTTTATTTTTGATGATTATCTGAATTTTCGATATAAGTATGGAAGAAATACTCGTTATTTATTCCTGCATCATCAAATCCGAGTTTCATTAATTTTGCTTGAACTTTACTTGATGTCTCTATATGTTGGTATAGATTTGTTCCACCAGTAACATCAAAGATTCTTTTAACTTCGTCGAGGTTTTCTTGAGATATTTTTCTTAAAGCCCCTCCACCTTCTTTATTATAATTAGCTCCTAATCTATCAGCCACCTCTTCGGCATTTTCGTGATACCATTTCCACACAGGTCCTTGTTCGGGATGCAATTTCGGGGTAACACTATCTATATGCACACAATAACCAGTATTAATTATATTGTCGCCAACTGTACGTTTAACTGCAAATTGCTGTCTTCCTTTTTCGCTTTCGGTAAAAAACCCCAGTTCTTGCGAAAATCGCCTTAATACAGAAATTACCATTGCTGGAACATTACCACGAGGACATCTAGCTTTACACGACATGCACTGTCCGCAATACCAAATAGTATCGCTTTTCAAAAGTGCTTCAATTTTATCGTCATCACGAGTTTGTACAATATTGCAAATCTGTCGTGGATCGTACTTGTAAAACTCTGCAGCAGGACAAATTGCAGTACAAACACCACAATTCATGCAAGCTGTAAGCCCTTCTCGAAATCGAACATCCGTAGATAGAAGTTCGTAATAGTTTTTCATGCTAATTTTTATTATTTGCACAAAAGTATGCTTTATGTATTAGGTGTGTAAGACTGAAAATACTGCAAATCAGGGAGTATAAGTAACCGAACGAGTAAGTATAAATACGGAAATTCTGTAATCCAGTGATTCTGTGATCCATCCATCGGAACCGACTACCGAATACCGACTACCGTTTT
>CAYNKH010000013.1:5325-32624 GCA_964397745.1 uncultured Bacteroidales bacterium
TTTGTGATTCTGAGATGCTGTGAGTCAGTGCTACATAAAAAAAGGGAGCAATTTAACAGAACTACTCCCTTAGCCTTATATTTGTTTTGTATTAATATGTAAACATAATTTCCATTAAGTCAGGAGAAGCTTTTTCATTCCATTTATCTTTTATAGCAATATAATAATCTTTCCCTGCCTCAGGTATTTCGACTTTACCTGGAATTTTAGAGGTTGTTATTTCTTTCAGTTCACTATCCTCATCCAATACATACACAACAACAGTGGCCTCAATTTTGCCAAGATCTTTTCCTTTAACATTAAGGCTCGCTTTTTTTTGTGGTGAGAACTTAAACATATCAATATCACCAACTGGAAATATTGCAAGGTTTATGGTGTCGTTACCAGTCATTTCTTTTGCGTTCTCTTTATCATCATTAGGCTCGTTTACGTCCATTTCGGGGATAAAATTCACCACCCAATTAAACAATGTTTGAGAAGCATTGTCATCCCATCTTTCTGCGAGCAAAATATAATATTCGCCTAGATTTACAACCGCCAATACACTAGGGATAGTTTCTTTTCTCTTAAGGACATTTATAGGATCTTCGTCATATTCATTAAACTGAGAAAATTCAGCAGATAGTTCAAACCCTTCGTCCATATCTTTCGCCTTTACCTCAATATAGCCTTGTTCTTGAACATTTACCTTAAACCAATCCTGATCACCGAGTGGAAAAATTGCAGATTTATATTCTTGTCCAAACTCAACATCTTTGGCTAATAAAGGCCCATTATTCGGTTCAAAACCATCAAACTCCTTAACAAAGTCTATTTTCAATGAAAACTCTTCTTCTGAAAAATTTTCGGCCCATCTATCAACAACAAGTACATAATAAGTTCCAGGCTCCAAAACTTGCAAAGTTACAGGGGTTTCACTATAACTAGTAAGAAAAACCTCTTTATCTTCACCCCACTCATCGTATTTTGCAAATCTCACCGAGATATCCAGATTTTCGGGGACACCATTAGTTAAAACCTGTATATATCCCTGTTCTTCAATTTCAACTTTATACCAATCAACGTCTTCTATTTTGTCGATAGACATTTTGATTTCACCACCTAATTTTAACTCGTTTGCCTCTTCGATTTTATCGTTTGGCTCAAGCGATTTATTTGTATCTGACGCTTTATCTTTACCAGATCCACAAGCGATTAATACGAAAGCAAATAGGATGTACAATAATTTTCCTTTTTTCATTTTAATTATTTTTTTGGTTAAAAGATACTACAAATATAAAGCATATTTTCTTAACAAACCAATTTTAGAATAAAAACATGATTTGTTTACGAAGAACTGACCACTAAATGGGGCAATTTTGACAATATTATATATCAATTATATAACAAGGAATTGTTGTTTTTGCTTACTAAAATTCCATTTCTTGAAAAGACCAATGCCCCGAGAGAAGACTTTGTTGTTTTCCCCATTTCAGCGATTCTTCCAAGCCACTAATACATCCATTTTCTGTCTTTTTAGTAAAAATATCGCTGTGCGATTTCTGAGTGGTAGTAAAGCTCATAGTTATATCATTAATATTTGCATATTTAAAATTATCAGCCTGCTTTATATTTACTCGTTTGCTGTCAAATATAACAACCTGACATGGTCTTATAATTCGGTAAAAACTCATTGAATTACCATCAACAGTGTTGCGTTTCCAGTTAATTTAAACTTATGTTTCGGTTAATTTATCAATTTCTACAAATCAAATTTTAGCTGATCAGGCTTTGTATTTGAGTTTTTATTCTCCTCCCCATTATTATAGTTTTTCATAACTTGGTGCTGATTATCTTGAGTAACAGAAATCTCAAATCCACAATTTGATATAAACTTTAAATCCTTTTCATCAGGTTCGGCACCAATTTTAGTTATCAAAACATCAAATATCTCATGTAATAATGCGTCAGTTTCCTCTCGTATTTTATCAATATTTTCTACCTCTCCTCGCTTCACATTATATTTATTGTTTTTATGTTCGACGGCTTCAATAAATTTTTCGATCCAAACTTTTACTGCACCTATCCCAGGATTAGTAAAATATTTTCCACCTTCGGAAGTTCTTTTTAGATCATCGTCAAATAACTTTTGAGCAGTTCTAATTAAATGCACATCCGATTTAAACTCAGGAATCTCAAACGGGTATTTAAGATCATAATATTCGGCAGTATTAACAGGCAATTCTCCTCTTGTAATAGCCATAGACATTGTAACAAAATAGTGCCTTACAAAAATGGAGGCTTTTTCAAATAGGTTTAAAAATTCTTTTTCTTGTTTTTGTCTTTCTTCATCGAAATAATTATCATAAACTTTTATTTTACCAAAAATGTCCAAATACTTTTCAATTTTTAAACATATCTCCTCATCAAATACATCACTTAACTCTTCATAAGACAAAAGCATCTCTGAGCAGTTCTTGAGGATTGTATATTTCTCATTATCTGTATTTTGAAAAACAGGTATTTGCATAAATTTTATTTCTAGTACAAAGATAAAATCTTTTATTAAAATTTTTGTTAGTTGAATATTAAAGTATTTAACAAATTTTTGTTTATTTTTGTGATTGTAAAATATAAAACAATGCGATTTAAACGAATATTACTTAAACTCAGCGGTGAGTCTCTCGCTTCAGACAACACGCAAGGCATAGACGAAAGCCGCCTAATGGAATATGCTTTTCAGATAAAAGAACTTGCTAGTGCAGGTGTTGAGATAGGAATAGTTATAGGTGGCGGGAATATTTTTAGAGGTTTAGCGGGAGAGAACAAAGGATTTGACAGAGTAAAAGGTGATCAAATGGGTATGCTTGCGACTATTATTAATTCATTAGCTCTTAACAGTGCTTTGGAGTCGTTAGGACAAAAAGCCAAAGTTTTTACGGCATTTAAAATAGAGTCGATAGGAGAAAGATTTGTGAAACCGATTGTAATGGATGCACTTAAAAATGGTACAGTATGTATCATCTCAGGAGGAACTGGAAACCCATATTTTTCTACCGACACCGCATCTGCACTTAGAGCTATTGAAATCGAAGCCGATGTCTTACTAAAAGGCACACGTGTTGATGGAGTGTATTCTGATGATCCAGAAAAAAATCCTGATGCAGTAAAGTTTGATAAAATTAGCTTTGACGAAGTGTATAAGAAACAACTCAAAGTAATGGATTTAACGACTTTTACACTGTGTAAAGAAAACAATATGCCAATAATTGTGTTTGATATGGACACCAAAGGCAATTTAATGAAAGTAATGAAAGACACGAAATGTGGAAGTTTAATAAGTAAGGAATAAATAAAATAAAATAAAAATATTATGGAAGACCTTGAATTATATATGGATGCAGCAAAAGAAGGTATGCAATTGGCAATATCGCATCTTACAAAAGAGTTAACAAAAGTGCGTGCTGGCAAAGCTTCTCCCTCAATGCTCGATAGTGTTAAAGTTGATTACTACGGAGTGATATCGCCAATTTCGCAAGTTGCAAACGTAACTACTCCCGATGCAAAAACAATTTTTATACAGCCTTGGGACAAATCTGTCCTACCAATAATCGAAAAAGCAATTATGGCTTCGAATCTTGGATTTAATCCTGCAAACAATGGCGAAGTTATCCGCGTTATGGTACCACCTTTAACAGAAGAACGCCGCTTGCAGTTGGCAAAACAAGTAAAAGCACTCGGTGAAAATTCAAAAATCACTATTCGGAATCAACGCCGCGATGCTATTGATGAGTTTAAAAAACTGCAAAAAGATGGATTATCTGAAGATGTAACTAAAAATGCAGAAACTCAAGTACACAAAATTCATGAAGATTTTATCAAACAAATTGACGAAATAATTGCTCTCAAAGAAAAAGAGGTAATGACAGTGTAAGGACAATCACTCGGTGGTTTACAAATCCGAACAAACTGAGAAGTTTATCTATAATTTCTTTTTGGGTATTGTAGCAATAAAACTTTTAAGATAAAAGGGTTCAAAATACACGAGGTCTACAATTTTTTGCGTATTAAAATAATCATTAGCAATTTTACCCATAAACTCTGCGGAAGGATAAACAGAATCTGTAAAATCAAAATTGTCCCATTTAATAATTTCTTCTGTTTTTAATGCTCCATTGCCACAAAATAGCACTTTTTTACCACGATATTCACTAAATGAATTCTCATCAATTACTTTTGCTTCAGTTTCTTTTATAATCGCCATATCTCGGTCATAAACTGCACAATAAACCTCCATCCGTCTAGCATCGATCATCGGAATAATTAAATCATAATCTGATTTTTTTGTTTCTTTTGCCATTTCTGCGATAATTAACAAAGTATTTAAGGCAATAAGCGGTAAATTCGCACCCAAGCAGATACCTTTAGCTGTACTCACTCCAATTCTTAAACCAGTATAAGAGCCTGGTCCTTCGCTAATCGCAAGTGCGTCAAGCTTATTAGCCATTAGAGAATTTTTTTGCAAAATATCTTTTATCAAAACAGCCAAAATTCTGGAATGCTGTCCATGCTCTAATCCGTGATTTTCTGGATTATCTATTCTAAGATCAATAATATTCCCATTTTTCGATAAACTTACCGAACAAATATCTGTTGAAGTTTCAATATTTAAAATTAGTGTCATAATTATTGCAAATTTAATAAAATGAATAAAAATAGCAGCAGCATCAAGCTAATATTTATATCTCTGACTTACAGCAAGTTATCAATAATATTTGAAATATTTAATAAGTCCATGCCACGTTTTTAAGTTTTCATCTGTCTATTACACAAACAAATGGTACTAAAATTGTTAGTACTAGAGTAAAAGTTAAAAAAAAATGAAATGAAAACACTTGTTTATAATACTCCACACGGTCAATTGCACGTCAATAGCAACGGAGAGGTTACTCTTAGATTTGAAAGTCTCTACATGCAATTGAGTATCGAACAATTTATGGAATTTGTAAACTTTATTAACACCAATATTAATATTATTGCAGGAAACTCTCTTGAAGAAGACAGCGACAGCTTTTATCATAAAGTATTGAGAAACATGAAAAAAGAATATGTTGCAGAATTTAAAAAGCTAATCAATGTTCCTATTTATTCTCCAGATTATGAATTGGATATTTTCGATTCTCTCAAACTAATGAAATCAAAACAAATTGGCACGGTTACAAACAAAACACATACAAATCTCGTTAAAATTGATCCTGACACAATTTGTCTTAACTAACTGTGTTCGATATATCACCAAACACAACATATAAATTGATTGGGTGCTTCAAAAAAACCATAAAAACTTAAGCTGAACTCGATCCAAGCAAACCAAAAATCCAAAATACAAATTCCTAATCAGTAAAAACTTCGTTAAGCACTTTAAGAGATTTAATTTCAGGTAAATTTTCAATATGTAAACTATAATAGAGTAATAAAGCGAGCAAAAGTTTTTTTCGAATTGAGTAACTTACATTAAATTGACATAATGAATCGAGATTAACAGTAAGCAATTCGGACAACGCACTGCTTAATTTAATATCAAGAGATTCTTCTTGAGTTGTATAAACAGACAAAAACATTCCTTCGCGTAAATTAAAGTATGGAGTTAAATCAGAATGATTATTTGTAATTTGGAATCCTAAAACTTTTGCATATTCTTTTAAAAACACAAGATGTATATTTTGAGTTAATCCAGTTTGATTGTAAAGTTGTATAATAATCGACTTTAGGTAATCATATAATATCATGTCGGATTGTTCATCTTTTAGAGTTTTAACAACAATCTCGGCAATAAACTGTGCAACAGAGGCTTTGTAAACATCAGTGCAAAGATTATTGATGGTTTCGACATAATTGCAATACTTCAATGTCTGTATATTACGTGTTACTTTCAGGTTTAGCTCTATTTCAATAATATTTAATGGGAACAACAAAGCAGGTTTTATTTTTTCTCTTGATTTTGCCTTTGAGTTAGAAATTCTGGCAAAGACTACTACTCTGCCAAGTTTTTCAGTAAATAAATTTACTATATACGACGAGTCGCTGTATTTGATTTTACTTAGAACAATTGCTTCTGTTTTGGTATTCATTTCTTAATTAATGAATAATATTTTTGTAATATCAGTTTTAGAACCTGTTTCGTTAGTAGAAAACACGAGATACACGCCTGTATGCACTCTATTGCCATTTAAGTCTTTCCCATACCAGACTGCCGATCCACCTTCTGAGCGAGTTTCAAAAACAAGATTTCCTGATATATCTGTGATTTTCACATACGAGCCTGCGACCAATCCTGAGACAGTAATAGGTCCAGTATAATCAGGTTTTACAGGATTAGGGAAAGCATAAACTCCAATATAATCGTCGGCAGCTTCAGTGGCTGTATTTCGATAAGATATCATACCTCTTGCCGTACCAAAAAACACCTCTCCAGTTTCTGGTATAATAGAAATAGCAATAATATTATTATCCAACAGAGGGCTATTCTCTGTTGTAAAATGGTGTATTTCTTTAAGCCCATCCTCGCTAGTGTAATATACACCTCCTGTTTGAGTTCCAAACCATTTTTTGTTTGCTCCATCAACATAAATTGCACTCACAATTTCGTTTGCGAGCAGGATATCAGCATTATCTGTTCCGTCATTTCTTGGAATTTTAATCTGTCGTCCTTGATATGTTCCATTTTCAAACACATCTTCAGGATTATAATACACTACTACACCTTTATTAGTACCAACCCAAATATTACCATCTTTGTCTTCAGCCATTGAATAAACACTATTACTCACTATTTCTCCTTCTTCGTTTATTACGCTAAATTGGCGATATCTATCATCCGTTTTATCATCAATAGTTCCATTATCATCAAATGCAAACAATCCGCTCCCTTGGGGTAGAATTACCCACTTATGATTATTTTGTGTTATAATAATATTACCGATATTTTTACCACCAAGAAGCGATGAGTAATCGAAACTATGCCATTCGCCATCAGTAGTCATAACATGAAATTGAGGAGCCGTGAGTGAATTTGTAACCCACAGGTTTCCTTCTTCATCAAAATCCAATCCACCAATTCTGAGATAATCTATATTAGGTACTTTTCGCAGTGTAGAATTTGTCTCATTATACACTTTATAAAACTGATTATTTCTCATTTCGACAAGCCCATGTATCCATGATCCCAAGAAGACTCGAGTTTTATCATTAGGGTCAATTTTAACTCTGACAAAATCTCGGAAATCCAAGGGTTTAAAAGCACTGTTATAATCGTATGTATTCCACATCTGTTGAGCAAAATGATAATATGTCCCTTGTTTCCAATTTGGTCCCCACGACAAACTCATCCCTCCAGCAACACCAATCAGTTCTTTTCCAATTGCATCCATATAAAACACTTCGTATCCAGTAGGGCCATTAACTGGGATTTTATCATATTTCCATGAAACAGGATTATGCACAAGTCCATTTCTACTATCAGCAATCCAAATACCTTCATTTCCATCGTAGATTGCAAAATTTGGTCTAGGTCCTTGTCCGCCATCAGCAAAACTCAATTCCCACACATGCCTAATCACATTAAGATTAGCATCGTAAATTTTCATCCAATAAGTTGTACACAAATAAAACTCTTTCTCATTTCCTCCAAGATACACTACATCGCTATGCGGATCATCAAAATAGTCCCAGCTGTTACCGTCAAACACAAGAACAGTATCTGCATTTTGGACTTCAGTATTATTAAAACTAGCCAACAAGTAACCATTTGTATAATGCAGGTATCCATAATTTTGTCCAGACATCCAGCTTAGCGAACCCGTTTGATTTACATCAGAAAGTATTTCCCATTTTGCGAAATCTACCAAAGCATCATTAAGATTGCCCTTTAATATTCCACTATTTGTCGCAATATAGACACTTCCTGCATTAATATCAATTGCATTTATTTTTACATTTGTGCCATTTTCTCCAACATACCAAGTTTCCTTAATTTCTAATCGAACAAGATCAACGACAACAACTCCAAACCCCAAACCTAAATAAGCCTTATTATCATCAAAATCCATGCAATATATAGCTTTATCTGCATTCATTGACTTTCGTTTAATATCGCTGATATTAATAATCCTATTATCCTTAATCAAATCAATATTCCCATTTTTATAACCAAGCACAACATATCCAGTAGTTTGATCATAAGCAATAGATTTTACTCCACTGTCGCTTAATCCGTTGATTTTTGAGAGTTTTGAGGTTTCGCCTGTACTAATTGAATACTTTAACAATCCTACATCGGTAAGCATATAAACATCCGAGCCAGCTAAAGCAATCATTTTTCCATCATTATATGGGAGATGGTCTCTCCACTGTCCTACTGCAATCTGTCCGAAGGAAAACAACGAAATTATCAGGAAAAAGACAAAAGTCCCGAAAAAATTAATTTTTTGTATATTACTCATTTAACATCATGTTTATTCATAACTAACTCTAAAACAAACAAATTATTTTATTGTTTAGGGATTATCTCTGATAGTGTCTTAAAAAATAGAATAGTTTTTCCATTGCAATAGCTCTATGACTGATGGTGTTTTTAATAAAAGACGGCAGTTCTGCAAAAGTTTCTGTTAGACCTTCGGGAACAAAAACAGCATCGTATCCAAACCCACCAATTCCCCGTTTTTCATTAATTATCTCTCCCTTTATTTCTCCTTCGAAAAAGTATTCTTTTTCATCAAGAATAAGGACAACGATTGTTCTAAATCGAGCATTTCGAAAAGGTGTATCTCCCATTTCGCGGAGGAGTTTTTCAATATTATCGTCAAAATCACAATCTACTCCTGCATAACGTGCCGAATATACACCTGGCTCGCCATTAAGAGCCTCTACCTCAAGCCCTGTGTCATCAGCAAAACAACTAATTTTACATTTTTCGTAAATATATCGGGCTTTTTGAAGAGCATTTCCTTCGAGAGTTTCTTGATCTTCGGGAATTTTGTCTATACAATTAATTTCGTTAAGACTCAAAATATCAAATTTACCTCCGGCAATTTCTTTAACCTCATCTAACTTATGCTTGTTATTTGTTGCAAAAACAAATTTATGCTCCATATTAAAATTTTATATTATTTACTATCTGCCGTATAACTTCGGGGAAATACAAATTAACAATTTCATTTTTATCATTAAGATTAAAAGATATTTCAGTCATTCCAAAACTTCCGTGTACCTGCTTAGCTTCTGCATTAAACAAACTAAAGTGAACTCTAATCGTTCGCATAGCTTCAGAATTTCCACTCATATATGGATCTTTATAATTACCTTTAATATCAAACTGATTAATAAACAAAAAATAGTCAATATTTCGTCTATTTGCAATTTGAGCAAGCACCTCTGGCTGATGAAAAACAATATGAAGATACTTATCTCCCACAGGTTGCCTTTTACCTACTATTTCACCTTCTACAATACGGGTGTGGGAATTTTCCATTTCATCAAGTTTTTTTTGCTGATTTTTCTCATGACGTTTTCGTTGAAAATAATTCATTTTTTCGATATCGTCAGGATGTTCGGGAGCATTTTGCATCGCAAGTTTTAACTCATAACTTATTATTGAATATAGGTCAGAGACATCTTCTTGTGCCTGTCTTGTATTATCGGACAAAAGGTTTACAACAACACAGGAGTCAATCAAGGCATTGTATAATTGCAGATTAAACTGTTCGCGAAAATACAGCATTATCTCATCATGAGTTTCCCCTGATTGTTGTGCAATAATTTCAGTAGCATCATTGTAATAAATACGAGAATCGAAAGGAACCAATAGAATTCTTTTTGTTCTATCTGCTCCTGTATTAAAATCAAGATACTCCTGTGCATATACGCCAATAGAGCCAAGCTGTGTCAAAATCAATAACAGAAATATTTTTTTCATTTTTATTTTTTTTATTCTGATATAGTTTTAATCAATTTCAAAGCATCAGAACAGATTAATAATATCATTTCCAATTACAAACACCATTAGTGCGAGTAATATCAACATTCCGATAACCTGAACGGTCTCCATAAATTTATCTGACAATTTTTTGCGTGTTATAGCCTCTATTGCAAGGAACAAAGCGTGTCCACCGTCAAGAGCAGGAATTGGCAAAATATTAACAAAGGCCAGTATCATCGAAATAATACCTGTTAGCTTCCAAAATTTAGACCAATCCCAAACTCCGCCATAAACTTTAGCAATTCCAATTGGTCCCTGCAAGCTATCTTTTGCTTTTTCTTTACCGCTAAAAATAAGTCCAAATCCCTTAATATTTGCATGTAAAGATTCAAAAGCATCAGCCCAACCATATTTCATGGCACTCACAAAATTATATTCTTTTGATTCGTAAGACGGGAAAGATGGAAAAATCCCAATCCTCCCAAGACTATCAACTTTTATCAATAAAGTGTCTATAGATAGGTTTGCGTCAACAATAAACGTTAAATCTTTCCCTTTATTAAGCATCAATATCTCTTTTAATTTTCCAAAACTCGGTACAGATTGATTTTCAACCGCCAAGATTTTTGCTCCAGGAAGTATTCCAGATTTTTCTGCGGACATTCCTTCTACAAGACTATCCACAGTAAATGGGAAATTATCCAAGCTAATAAAATCTCCTCCATTTTTAAGGAAGGAATACAAAGTATCTGTCATTTCGAGATCAAGATTTTCACCGTCTCTGTTTACCGTAATTATTTTGGCAAAAAACAGCTTTGTTGAAAACACATCTTCATATCTGATAGTGGGTTTGCCGTCTATTGCAACAACTTTATCGCCAGTTTCGAAGCCAAGATATCTGGCATAAGGATATGCATAAATACCTTGTTCAATATTATCGACAGGCAAGTAAGATTTTGTAAAAACTAAATGAGCCATTGTCAAAATCAATACTGCTGCAATAACATTCATTACAACTCCACTTAGCATAACTATCAAACGTTGCCATGCGGGCTTAGAACGAAACTCCCAGTCTTTAGGTTCCTCTTTTAACTGCTCAGTATCTAAGGACTCATCAATCATTCCAGCAATTTTCACATATCCGCCTAAAGGAAGCCAACCTATACCAAATTCGGTATCTCCAATTTTTTTACTCCAAATTTTAAACCAAGGGTCAAAGAAAACAAAGAATTTTGTTACTCGAATACCAAATATTCGAGCAGCGATATAGTGTCCAAATTCATGTATAACTACCAATAACGAAAGTGCCAGAATTAACTGTCCGGCCATAATAAGTCCTGCCATTTATTTTATATTTTTAGATATTTCTAACGTTTTTATTCTGGTAATATTATCTGTATCAAGACAATCTTTTAAGTTTGGATTTTTAATGAAGTCAATCTTTTGCAAACTTTTCTCTATCAGTTCAGACATACCAATAAAACTAATTTTTTTATTCAAAAACAATTCTACTGCAACTTCATTTGCCGCATTCATAATGCAAGGTGTATTTCCACCAGTTTTTAAACACTCATAAGCAATTTTTAGATTTCGAAAAGTATCTGTATCGGGTTTCTCGAAACTTAATTGAGGATATTCTGCAAAAGAAAATTTATTTTTAGGTGAAAAGCTTCTGTTGGGGTAATCAAAAGCATACTGAATGGGGATTCTCATATTTGGTACACCCAGTTGAGCTTTGATAGATCCATCTACAAATTGCACCATTGAATGCACAACCGACTGAGGATGCACAAGCACTTCAATTTTATCGACAGGAACGCCAAAAAGCCAACGTGCCTCTATTACTTCAAGACCTTTATTCATAAGGCTTGCCGAGTCAATAGTTACTTTATTCCCCATAGTCCAGTTTGGATGCTGCAAAGCCTGTTCGGGAGTAACATTTTTAAGGAAATCGTAAGTTTTCCCTCTAAATGGTCCCCCAGAGGCGGTTAGAATAAGTTTTTCAATATGGTAAGGATTTTCACCTGTTAGACATTGAAAAATCGCAGAATGCTCAGAATCAACTGGTATTATTTCTGCACGAGATTTTTTGAGAGCTTCTATTATTAGCTGTCCTCCAACTACGAGTGTTTCTTTATTTGCAAGTGCTATTCTTTTATGAGCTTCTACTGCACGAATTGTAGGTAACAAGCCTGCGAATCCGACCATTGCAGTTAGCACGATGTCCACACAATCCATTTGCACAACTTGTTCAATTGATGATGCTCCTGCAAATACTTTAACAGGATAAGTTTTAAGTTCATCTGCCAGTTGATTGTATTTTGTTTCATCGCCAATAACAACGATGTTTGGTTCAAATTTTATTGCTTGTTGCACTAACAAATCAACATTTTGGTTTGCAACCAAAATCTCAGCCTGAAACAGTTCAGGATAATCTTCGATAATTTTAAGAGCCTGCGTTCCTATAGAACCCGTAGAGCCTAAAATTGCTATGTTTTTTTTCTTTTTCACTCAAATATTATATAATCTTCAGGGTTTAAAGATACTCCATTTCGCCATAACTCAAAATGTAAATGTTCACCATTAGAGTTTTCTCCTGAATCACCATATACAGCAATAGCTTCACCAGTTTCTACAAATTGTCCAGGTTTGACAAAAGAGGATTTATTATGTTTATAAACAGATACAAGATTGTATTTATGCTGTATGATTATTGTATAACCAGTTTTGACAGTATAATCAGACATAACAACCACACCACGAAGTGTTGCGGCAATCATAGTTTCGCCAGCCGATGCAATATCAGTTCCGAAATGCCCCTCTGCCTTATTGTATGATGACACTACTATACCTTTCACTGGGGGGAAGAGATCTGGTAAAGCTTCTGATTTATTAACAGAGTAGGTAGTTTTATCTTCAATTGTCTGTCGCTTGTACTTGGGATTATTAAACTCTTTTATTTGCTCATCAGTAAGATTTTCAACTGGAACAACATAATCATCATCTATAGGCACATCATTAAAAAGAACATCTCTGAGCATTTCCATATACACATCTCGTTTTTCCAGTTCGGCGATTAAACTATCAGTTCTCAATGCATTTTCGTAAATAAGATGTCTTGTTTCCCTATCGGGATACCCTGGGATAAACTGCTTAACTGGAGTATATACCACAACAGCAGCAAGAGCAACAAACATTGTAATAAAAATACTCAAAAAAAACATTATTAAGCCAAATCTATTAAATCGCATTTTGCGAATTATAGCATAGCTTTTACCATGATATACGATAATCTGGAATTTTTTTCCAAACCATCTTATTAAACTTTTTTTCTTTTTAATCATATCAAAAAATTTCTACAAAGATAATAAAAGTTTAAAACCATAAAACGAGCATTAGAGAGATTAAAAGTAATTGTTAGGATGGATATAGGCATTAGAAAAGCCGACAGTTTTTATCTAAAACGCATTTCGTTTTCAATGCAAAACTATCGGCTTATTAAAGTGTATTATTTTTATCTAAAACTACAATAGTCTTAAACCAATTCTAATGCGTGTTTAATATCATCTAGAATATCCTCATAGTCTTCAATACCAACTGAGAACCTAACAAGCCCTTCGGAGATACCTGCTGTTTTACGAGCCTCTGGAGTAAGACCAGCATGCGTCATTGAGGCTGGATGCTGAATTAGAGTTTCGACTCCCCCTAAGGAAACAGCCAACATTGCAAGATGCACATTATTCATCATAGTTTCTCCAGCTTTAAAGCCTCCTTTAAGCCCAAAACTAATCATTGCCCCAAAACCAGACATTTGTTTTTTAGCCAGTTCGTGTTGTGGGTGCGATTTAAGTCCTGGGTACTTAACCCATTCGACTTTGGGATGAACCTCTAAATATTCGGCTATTTTTTGAGCACTCTCCTGTGAACGCTCCATACGAATTGAGAGTGTTTTTAATCCGCGGTTCACGAGATAAGCCTGATGTGGATCCATATTGCAACCCATATAAACCATAGTCTGACGCAATTTTTGATATACCTCTGGATCTTTAGCTATTAATGCTCCGCCAACTATGTCAGCATGTCCGTTAATAAACTTTGTAATTGAATGTAAAGAAATGTCAGCACCTAAATCAAGAGGTTTCTGAAGATATGGAGAGCTAAAAGTATTATCAACGCAAACCAAAATATTATGTTTGTGAGCTAATTCAGAAGCTGCTTTAATATCTGTAAGCACCATTGTAGGATTTGTAGGAGTCTCGATATACAAAAGTTTTGTATTTGGTCTAATAGCCTTTTCGATTTGAGACAAATCAGCGGTATCAACATACGAATACTCTACACCAAATCTCGAAAAATCTCTCTCCATCACAGCACGACTTGGTCCATAAACTGCATCTGAACTTATCATGTGAGCATCTTTATCTAACAGTGCCATATAAACTGTTGAAACAGCTCCCATACCACTTGATAAAGCGATACCACGATAGCCGTTTTCTAACTGAGCCAATTTCTCCTCAAATGAATTGATAGTAGGATTTCCAATACGGGTATAAATGTATCCAGGGTCTCTACCAGCAAAGCAGTCCGCACCATGCTTTGCATCTCTAAACCTAAAAGTTGATGTTTGATAAATTGGTGGTACTGCACTTCCAAAAGCGTCGTCGTAATCGCCTGCGTGAATAAGTTTGGTGTTAAAACCTTTGTTTTTTGTTTCCATTTTATTAAAATATTGTAAATATTATCGTTAAAAACACAAAAATATAAAACTTATAGCTAAAAACGAAAAAATCTATTTTAAATAAGTTACAGATAAGTTACAGTCTATAATAGTTTTTAAAGTTTTTCATTTAAAATCACACTCACCTTAGAATATTACGGATTAAAATTAAATTATTTTTGGACAAACGAAAAATTAGACATATATTTGCAATCCGTAAAAATGAAACGGTACCTTTGCCGAGTGGCTAGGCACTGGTCTGCAAAACCAGCTACGGCGGTTCGAATCCGCCAGGTACCTCCAAAAAAACACCGATGAGTCGGTGTTTTTTTTAGATCGAATCAGCCGCCAACCAGCCAGTTGAGAATGCAATTTGCAAATTATATCCTCCTGTATTTGCATCAAGGTCGAGTACTTCGCCAGCAAAATAAAGCCCTTTTTTAAGTTTAGACTGCATTGTTTTTGGATTTATTTCGGCAAGACAAACACCTCCAGCAGTTACTACTGCCTCCTTAAAACCTCTATGCCCAACGACTGTAAAATTCATACCTTTTAATAATTCAATAATTTCTTTCCGCTCTACTGCCGATATTTGATTAGCCAGTTTATTTTCATCTAAGCTTAAAACATTCAAAAAAACGGAGATTGCTTTTTGAGGTAATAATTTCCGAAACAAATTCCCGATTTTCTTTTTACCATTTTCGTTAAGATCACGCATTACTCTTGCATCAAGCTTCTCAACATCAAGAGCTGGTTTAAAATCTATCTGAATTTTAACATCATTTCCTTTATCTAAGGCATAAACTACATTTCGACTTATGGTAAGTATTACCGGTCCCGACAAACCAAAATGAGTAAATAAAAGGTCTCCAAACTCCTCATATTTTAATTCTCCATTAATTATAACTTTGGCATTAATGTTTTTTAGAGTTAGCCCCTGCATTTCGGCAGCATGCATTTCTTTAGTTTCAAGTGGAACAAGTACTGGAAACAGGTTTTCAATTTTATGCCCCGCTTCTCGAGCAAAAATATATCCGTCTCCTGAGGATCCAGTACTGGGATAAGATTTCCCACCAGTACAAATAATCACATTTGAAACATTTAAAGTTTTTTCTTTGCTTCCAGACAAATACTCAATTCCACGTACCTCATCATTATAATTATACTGTATCTTATTCACTTTTGCATTAAAAATAAAATTAACGCTATTTTTCAAAGCCTTTTTATATAATGCGTCAACCACGTCATCGGCTTTTTCGCTTTTAGGAAAATATCGACCTCCACGCTCAAGCATAGATTCCACGCCACTCTCCTCAAGCAAGCCAATAATTTCATAAGAGAAAAACTTTTTAAACGCTGGATATAAAAATCTACCATCAGGATAAACTTGCATAAGAAAATCGTCAATATCAGCAGAATTTGTAATGTTACATCTACCTTTACCAGTAATCATCAATTTTCGTCCAGGCAAACTCATTTTGTCGAGAACCACGACACTTAATCCTCTATCTGCTGCTCTTATTGCAGCCAGTAAGCCAGCTGCACCAGCACCTACGATTGCGACATCATACTCTTGCATAAATTATTTTTTTGTAAAAATAGAAAATCTAAAGTGATTTTTATAAAGTTTATCAATTCATTCCTAATAAATATTAGCTCTCTTTTATAGACAATAAACAATAATACCATTTTTATATCAAACCGACTGTAATATATTTTTGCTTCAGAATCTTCGAGCTTTCAGCATTGCACCAGTTAGGGTTAAAATTTCAGAACCCCTGCTCTACCCTCGACTATCAAACACTTTCGGCTTTTTTGTCAAATTCAATTCACACCCTGTTTTTGCATAAAAAGCAATCGTCAATTGAGCATACTTTATTAGTTGAATTTAACAATTTTAAAGAATGATGCTAAAACAAGTGGAAGGAAAAAAAGTTTTCACAGTTGGCTAAAGCCAACTGTAAAAGATAGTTTTATAATTAATAAATTATTCTCTTTTTGTCTGTTTATTTCTTTACTGACGTTTAAATTGCCTCCTATTTACTGGCAGAAATTGGATTTAATTTTGTTGGTAATTTAAAGTCACAATTCTACTATATCTTATCCGACCACAATTCTAATCCTAATCTTTTAAATCTGGGGATTGCTGATTTACGAATATATCAGGAATTCAGAATTGTAGGTGGAGTAAAACGAAAAAACAAAACCGTATTAAGATTAACAAGTCATAATAACCTGATAAAAGACTTGCACAAGATAAAGCCATATTTAAAAATTATGAGCAAACGATTTTTCTGAACGGACAAATCAACACTAATTTGCATTGATGAGATACAAACTAAAATGATATTTTAATTATTCTCTTTAGTTTTACTTAACTTTATATTCTTCGGGTACAATAATTGGAGCGACTCTTATTGGAGTTTCACCTTGTTCAAGGACAAAAACGTTTACTCTTCTATTAAGTCTTCTCACAAGATCATCATCAGTTTTCATAGTAATATTTTCTTTTTCGCCAAGGAACTCCATTTCTAGCTGACTATCACTAACGCCTTTAGTAATAAGATAATCTTTTACTTTAACTACACGATTTTGGCTAAGCCCCAGATTGTAATCATCGCTACCAAAGTGGTCAGTGTGTCCCGACAACTTAAATTTTGCTTTAGGATTATTCACTAGATAATCAGCAATTATGTTAAGATTTTTCTCATACTGAGCATTGATAACATATTTATCAAAATCAAAGAAAACAGCTTCGGCAACTAACTCATTAAATATTTCGACTTCACAATAAAAGAATTTCCCATTATCATAATTTGGTTCATTCTGACTTCGATAATATGTTGGTACATAAGCCATCACAGTGTTCACATTATCTTCTTCGTTTAAAAACACGATTTCGGTTCTTCTGTTATATAATCTTGAATCAGGAAAGTCGTTAATAGCGATTGGCTTAGCATAACCATACCCATTAATTTGTATTTGAGCCTCACTCGCACCATATTGTACAATTTGTTGCATAAGATTTTTAGCTCTACTTTCACTTAACTGCATATTATAAGCCAATGGTCCTGTTTGCGAACAATATCCCTGTATTTCGATTTTAGCATCAGGGTGTTGTTTAAGATAATCTGCAACAAGTTTAATATCTGCAGTAAATTTATCATCAATAACATCACTATCATTATCAAAGAATACATTTTTTATGCCTACTATTTGCGAATTATCGACAATATCATTCTCGGCAATAGCAAGGTCTGTATAATCAATAGTTAGATTAACTCCAGTGATGTCCCAATTTTCATTTTCAGGGATTTCAATTGACCTAGACATTAGATTAGCATCATCATCGTATGCGGTAATTTCATAATTACCAACTTTTATCTCTTCAATTAAATAATTTCCATTTTCATCGACTTTTACATTTGCAATTTCTTCACCGTTTTCATCAACGAGTCTTACTCTAACCTGCATTAATTTTTCTTGGTCTTCTGGATCAAGAGTAATAAGTCCAGTTATTGAGGCCAATTGAGGAGCTTGTTCATCAACTAGGCTAATACAATCACATTCTTCAACTCCAATTCTTCTTTTATTGTCGTTAATAGGACAGAAAGCAAAAACTGGTGTATTTTCTATAACATATCCCATGTCGTTTCCGGCTGTGCTAAAAGGGTATCCGAGATTTACCGGACTGGTCTATTTCTGATTTTGCTCATCTTTACTTGTATAAAAGACATCAAAACCTCCGACATTGGTATGAGCTTCGGAGCTAAAGTACAAAGCGTTTCCATTTCGAATAACGTAAGGCATTTCTTCATGGAAAGGAGTATTTATTTCTTGTCCTGCATTAACAGGTTTTTGCCATTTACCGTCCTCGTCTCTGTCGCTATACCATATATCTAGCCCCCCTTCACCGCCTCTACGTAGGCTTGTAAAATATATCCGTTGTCCATCAGCAGTAATTGTTGCATGCGACTCCCATTTACGAGAGTTTAGTTTTTTTACCCTTTGGGCAGGTTGATATTTGCCATCTTCAAATTTACTAACATAAATATCGCCATTATCTGAACGATCGGCCACTAGATACAATTCAGAGCCGTCTGCAGTTGCGGTTACCGGAATAAAAGGATATGGTATCTGCAAATCGGCACTAATTTTTTGAGGATTAAAAAACGTTCCATCTTCGCTTCTTTCTGCCATATATACACCATCAAAAGGGCCTTCACTATATTCGGTATTGTAGTTAATATCAGGAGGGAAAATATTATATTTTCCATTTGTAAAGATCAATCTATTTGCCTCCCAACACAGTATTGGACAACGTACATTAGGCTCTTGAAGTCCATCAACAACTATTTTTTCGATTTTCATTCTTTCGGAATCTATAACTTCCATTGCATCACGACAAGATTGGATTTCTCGATCTATAAACATGCCTGGTACCGTTTTACTATCTTTTCGAGACATTTTTTGCTTGTACACATTAAAAGCATCAATTGCTTTTTCAAAATCTTTATTTAAACGATATGCCACCCCTAAATAATATAGTGTGTTCACAGGAGCTTTATCCTCCCTGTGTTTATTCTTATATTTTTTATCAATATTCTCTGATGCCAACAAAAAATAGTCAATCGCCTTGTTTATATTTTGTTGATTTTCACTTGTCAAGTAACAATATCCGATTTTATAAACATAATTAAAATTTTGTTCATTTTCCTTATATAACTCCATATAAAGTTCAAGAGCTCTATCAAAATCATCAAAAGCCAAGTGTTTTTCTGCCTGCTTATATTTATGTTTGTCAGACAAATCATTATCAGCAAATGAAACCAAAGTAAAGTTTAGTAACAAAAGCAGAGTTATGATTAGTGAGTGCGAGTTTTTCAAATTCATAATATTTAATTTCAGTTTAAATTGTAATATTCCAATTTAACAAAAATAGATATTTTTTTCATATAAATTTTAAAAAAGCATGATTTTTTATTGTTTTTTACAACTAAGTCAAAAACACTATACAATCATGCTGCTTTACAAAACATGTTATACAACTAATCTAAGATTTTACGAGGGTATAATTTTTATAAGTAAAAAAAAAAACATATTTTCGTACACTAAATTCTAAACATAAAAAATTATAATATGCAAAAATTATTATTATTGGGAGATGAAGCAATTGCTAAAGGAGCAATAGACGGTGGAATATCCGGATTCTATGCTTATCCTGGCACTCCATCAACAGAGATAATGGAATACGCTCAACATTCGAAAGAAGTAAAAGACAGTGGGATTCACTGTATTTGGTCAACAAATGAGAAAACTGCCATGGAATCTGCTATCGGCATGTCGTATGCAGGCAAAAGGACTATGGCACAAATGAAACATGTTGGATTAAATGTTGCTGCTGATGCTTTCATAAATGCTTCGATTACAGGAGTTAACGGAGGACTTATAGTTGTTGCAGCAGACGACCCTTCAATGCACTCATCACAAAATGAACAAGATTCGCGATTTTATGGTGATTTTGCTATGATACCAATCTTAGAGCCAACAAATCAACAAGAGGCTTATGACATGGCACGAAATGGGTTCGAGTTATCCGAAAAATATAACGTCCCTGTTATGTTGCGAGTAACAACACGTCTTGCACACTCAAGAGCAGGAGTTAGTACAGGAGATAAAATATCTCAAAACTCAATAAGCTTACCTAAAGACCCAAGACAATTTGTATTGCTACCAGGTATTGCAAGAAAAAATTATAAAAAATTGTTAGAGATGCAAGATAAAATGCAAGAAGCCTCAAACAATTCAATTTATAATAAATATATTGATGGTGCAGATAAATCAGTAGGCATTGTTACATGCGGCATTGCATACAACTATCTGATGGAAAACTTCGATGGAAATTGTCCACATCCAGTTGTAAAAATCTCGCAATATCCTATACCTGAGAATCATTTAAAAAAGCTCAGAAAAGAGTGTCAAAGCATTTTGGTTTTAGAAGATGGATACCCTTTAGTCGAACAAAACCTTAAAGGTTTCTTTAACGAAGGTCTGCAAATAAGAGGAAGATTAGACGGTAGTTTACCACGCGATGGAGAATTAAACCCTAATTTGGTAGCCAAAGCACTCGGATTAAAGATTATCGAAGGTGAAGCAATTCCCGAAATAGTAAAAATGCGACCCCCATCACTTTGTTTAGGTTGCGGACACAGAGATGTTTACAATGCACTTAACGAAGCTTTAACAAACTACGAGAAAGGTAGAGTTTTCGCAGATATAGGATGCTATACTTTAGGAGCCTTACCTCCTTTTAATGCTATCAACTCATGTGTGGACATGGGAGCATCAATAACTATGGCAATTGGTGCATCTGATGCTGGATTAATACCCGCAGTTGCTGTTATTGGAGACTCAACTTTTACTCACTCTGGAATGACAGGCCTTTTAGATGCAGTAATAAAAGACTCTCCTATTGTTGTTATAATTTCGGACAATTCGACTACTGGAATGACAGGAGGTCAAGAGTCATCAGCCAAAGGACGCATAGTTGATATTTGCAAAGGAATTGGAGTTAATCCCGAACATATTAGAGTTCTAAATCCTTTAAAAAGACTACATGAAGAAAACCTTGCAGTCATTAAAGAAGAGCTAGCCTATAAGGGACTATCAGTAATAATCCCACAAAGAGAGTGTATCCAAACTGCAATTAGAAACAGAAAAGCAGCAAAGAAATCTAAATAATCTAAAACAGAGAAAAATGAAAATAGATATAATTTTAGCCGGCGTAGGTGGACAAGGAATACTAACTATCGCAGCAGCAATTGGAATGGCGGCTGTTAATAAAAACCTTTATCTTAAACAAGCCGAAGTACATGGCATGAGCCAACGTGGAGGCGATGTGCAATCAAATCTCAGACTATCAGACAAACCAATTTACTCTGATTTAATCACTAAAGGATGTGCCGATATAATTATATCGGTCGAACCAATGGAGGCTCTAAGATACTTGCCTTTCCTCAAAAAAGGAGGATATGTAATAACCAATACAGTACCTTTTAATAATATAGTTAATTATCCTCATGAAGATGAGCTAAATGCTAGAATAGAAGCTCTACCCAATAAAATAGCTATTAATGCTGATCAAATTGCCAAAGACACAGGTAATACTAGAGCCTCAAACATTGTAGTACTGGGAGCAGCAGCACCATTCCTTGGATTTAGTATCGAAGAACTCGAAGGTGGAATTAAATCATTGTTTGGTTCTAAAGGAGGCGATATTGTTGAAACAAATATCACTGCACTACATGCAGGATATGAGTTCGCAAAATCAAAAATGTAATATTGTTTTATGCATAAATTATATAAAGCTGTCTGCCAATTGGTAAGCAGCTTTATTTATTTGGATATCTATGTTTGTAATTATTATAATTTAAGATTGGGTGTTCTTGCACAAAATGACAAGCGTGAAA
This sequence comes from uncultured Bacteroidales bacterium, assembly GCA_964397745.1. Classification (GTDB taxonomy): domain Bacteria; phylum Bacteroidota; class Bacteroidia; order Bacteroidales; family ML635J-15; genus Bact-19. The sequence continues at coordinate 27,467 of CAYNKH010000013.1, forward strand.
TGACAAATAACGAACTGGGGAATGGAAAACCACCTTGTGGTTTTTAATTAAATTACAATCCCAAATTTTATTAGTTTTGCACTAAATAATTTACACAATGTTTTTAAAAAAATTATCACTAATTAACTTTAAGAATTTTGACACATTTGACATTGACTTATGTGACAAGGTCAATTGTTTTATAGGAGATAATGGAATTGGAAAGACAAACATTTTGGACAGCATACATTATTTATCCTTTTGTAAAAGTTTTGTTAATTTAAGCGACCGACAAAATATCAGAGACACTGAAGATTTTTTTTTAATAAACGGAGATTTTTCACGTCGTAACAATGAAGAAAAAATAAGTTGTGTTTTTCACAAAGATAAAAAAAAATCTTTTAAAAAAAACAGTGCCGAATACCAAAAGTTAAGCGAACATATAGGATTTCTTCCAGTAGTTTACACAACCCCTTATGATTCTAATCTAATCCATGGAGGCAGCGATGTTAGACGCAAATTTGTTGACACAATTATTTCGCAATTTGACAAAAGTTATTTACAAACTTTAATATCATACAACCATATATTAGAACAACGCAATCAGATACTAAAGAACTACTCCAAAACTCATCGTTTAGACATGGAAGAGCTTGAAATATGGGATATGCAATTAGTTGAGTTCGCCGAAAAGATTTTTAAAGCACGTAACAATTTTATCATAGACACAAAAGAAATATTTCAAAAATACTACAGCCTCATTTCAAATAATATGGAAAATGTAAGCCTTGAGTATGTTTCTCATTTGATAGAAGGTGATTTTTCAAAAAAGCTGTCGGCTTCTATGGACAGAGATAAGTATTTAGGTTTTACAAGTGTAGGAATACATAAAGATGATTTTGATTTTCTGTTAGGCGAAAATCCAATAAAAAGATTTGGCTCACAGGGGCAACAAAAGACCTTTGTTATCAGTCTTAAATTTACTCAGTTCGATTATATTAAATCAAAAATTAATTTGGCTCCAATTTTGTTATTAGACGATATATTTGATAAATTAGATAAAAAACGAGTAAAAATGATAACAGGACTTGTTTCCGATGAGAATTTTGGTCAAATATTTATTACTGACACAAGTTATTCTCGTATGCCAAATATTTTAAATGAATTGGATATTAAACATAAAATAGTAAATTTGTCAAACAATAAAACTGTAACTAATTATGAATAAATTAAATTTTTTATTGAGCCTAATATTTATCTCAATTGCGACCATTGGTTTTTCACAAAAAAACCTTAAATCTGAATATGCTAAAATGCTTAAAGGTACATGGAAAGTTGACTCTATGGATATCGGTAATTTTAATTTAAGCCCCGAGTATGAAGAGATTGTTCGCCAAAAACTACCAGAAATAATTGCAAAAACAGAGGTGCAATTTAAGTCAGGAAATAAATATTATAAAAAAGGTTTTGAAGGCGAACGAGAGGGAACATGGAGTATTTCAGATAATGGACAATTTATATTAGTAAAACTTAATGGGGATAGTAAAATCTCCAAAACTAAAATAATAGAACTAAGCGACACAAAATTAATTTTAGCACCTGAGGATCCAAATTCGGCTAATTCTAAAGCATATATGTATAAAGCCAAATAATACCATGGAGTCTGGAATGCCAAAATACAAGATTGCTGTTGACTTTGATGGAACTATCGTGGAACATAGATACCCTGACATTGGAGAAATCATTCCAGGTGCCTTTGAAGTTTTACGTGAGCTACAAGAAAATGGGCATACACTAATACTATGGACTGTTCGTGATGGAATAGATTTACAAGCTGCCATTGACTTTTGTATTGACCACGGAATTATGTTCTATGCTGCAAATGAAAGTTTCCCAGATGAAGAGTTTAATAAGTATATCAGTCGCAAAGTGGACGTGGATATTTTTATTGATGATAGAAATATCGGTGGTTTTATAGGTTGGGATAAAATTCGTGAAATTCTTATCCCTAATTCGCCAAACAATAAGAAAGCATCTCAATTACAAGAAAATCATCTTAAAAAGGAAAAATGCTTTTTTAAACGCTTATTTCAAAAGTAACTAGTCATTACTCATTAGGTTTCCATTCTGATTTATCTTCAAATTTTGCATAAATAAGCTCAAACTCAACCGACTTTGTTCCTTCAGGAGCCATATCAATATTTAACATTGTAACAAATTCATCCTTTTTCCCTGATAAAATCATATTTTTATCAATTTGCTGAAATGGAAAATAATCAGGTTCTCCACCAAAGCCATCAAAAGTATTTCCGTCTTGGTCAAGCCAGATAGCTTTAGCATAAAACTCTTGCAAGTCCGATTCCATACGATTAGATATTACAACAACAATATCCCCGTCATTATCAATTTTCTCAAAAACCATTTCAATACCAGAGCCATCAACTTCGATATCTTCTCCGTAGATATCTTTAGGTTCACTGCTACATGAAGCAATAAATACAATAATTGTCACGCTTAAAATAATATTTCTTATTTTTTTCATCTTAAATTTTGTATGTTTTTTAAAATAATTATCTGACTAATGAATTTGAAAAAGGATTTCATGATTTTTCTGGCATAACAATCTCAACAACTTCTGAATACCTTACTAACTTCCGTTTATTATTGTAATAATTAGTTCGAAGGGGACCTATTCCTTTTGAATACCATGTATGAATAGTAAAAAGCTCGTTTTCGGCAAATTGCATTTCTAACTTTGATGAGATAACGCATGTTTCAAATTCACCTACACTGGTTTTTAATTTTTCAAACTTATCGACCATTCTACTAAATTCGGAAACTTTAATGTATCTATTGTCAACTGTCTCTATTTCGACATAAGCAGCAGTGAGTGCAATGCCGTTTCCCAAAAATGAGGGTATAATAAAATCCCTACCTTGCAAATCCCAGTCTTCTATTGATATTGCAGCTAATGTGTCAACAGGAATAAGATACAGCATATCAATAGATATTCCTCCATCTTCATACACGGCTTGGATTTCGGTAACGTTTAATGGCTTTTCGTAGGGGTCGAAAGTTTCAGCTTTTATAGTTATATAGTCCACAGAATCTGTTTCAGTAACATTTGCAACTGTATAGACAGTATATCCTTGTGGGATTTGCCTCTTATTAAAATGTCCAATCTTAATTTGTGCTCCTTGCTCATAAATAAAATATGGTGCATCATTGTCTTGTGAAAATAAATTGGTGCCAGAAATTAAAAATATAATAGTCAAAAAAGTAAAAAAAAGTCCCTTCATAATCCTCTGTCAATTTTAATTGCGAAAATAGGTTAAAATATTTAAAACCTCATACAAATACTCAACCAAAAATAAAAAATTATAGGAAATAGCATTTATTAGTTAAAAATCATCCTTATCTCATTATTTATTAACGTGATAGAATAAAGTATTTGCACAACATTCACAATACCTCATCAATATAAACATAAGTTCAAAATTTGTAAAAGGACTATGCTTTTGTTAAATGTCAGTTCGTAATTTAGTACTATGGCGATAAAACATAAGTTTAGTTTGATATTCGTGTCTAAGCAAACCATATACTGTTACATCCTTATATTTTTCGTCACCTATAAATTGACTTTGTTTTTCGACACCTTCTTGGACAAAACCAAACCGACGAGCAATATCTTTAACTTTAACATTATCATCAGTAGTACGTATTTCAAGACGGTTAAAGTTAATTTTTTTAAAATAGTGCTCAATAAACTTAGAGGATGCCTCTGCCAAAATATCAAGATATTGATATTTTTCTTGAACCCAACAAGTGTACTCTGCTTTATGATTTTGATTATCAATTTTTTGTAGACCAAGCAATCCAGCAAATCCATTTTTATACTCAATTACGTAAATCAAATCGAGAATATTATCTTCTTGTTCGGTTACATACTTAACATACTTCTTAGCTTCTACAAGAAGATTATCATTAGAGATTGTCAGCCATGCTCCCTGATAGCAACGTTGTGTACTTATAGCCTCAAAAATGTCTTTGACATCATTATTTGTAAGCAATCTCAACTTGAGATTTTCCGAACAAAGAATTTCAGTAGTTTGTTTCATAATTGGTTGATTTAGTTAGTTTGTTTAATTTAATTTAGTTTTAAATTCATCATTAAATTTTTGCCAGTCAGTATCAGTTTTATATAAATCCCTGCTAATAAACTCAAGATATCTTTCCAAAACTCCTGACGGAAAATATCCTTTTAACGCAAATATAAGGGAAAAATCCTTACCAAAAAAGACTGTTGCAGGTAATTTCATGTCGGGTTGTAACAAAGCTATTGCCAGTTGATTAGGGTATCCGGGTACTTTATTCTCATTTACAAATACATTATTAGCAATTCTTAATGTATCTGGCGTGTCAAAATTTATTTTAACAGGATAAAAATTTTCATTAATAAAATCTGAAATTACAGGATGAGTAAAACTTGAAGCTAACATTATTTTACTCCCATTAGTGAAATCGGAGTTAATATACAAGAGCATTTTTTTGGGAGCCGTGTCCATAAGGGCATTTGCTTTATCCAAAGATAACCAATTAATTTTGCCCCAAGTATTTGACAATGAATCTGGCATAAAAGCGTCAATAAACCCCCTATTAAAATCATCATAACTACAGTTTTTATTTATTCTTTCGGCAAAATATACCAAAAGTGGCTCAATTTTTCGAACATCCATATAACCTGGGACAGGATTTATGTTGTTTTCAAAATCAATATATACAATAGTTGGGTACGACATACGGCCTCCCATAATCTCTTGTGCCAATTGATGTGATGACCTTCGTCCCGTGTTTAAGTTCACATAAGATTTTCCTTTATACTCAACAGTATCAGTTCTTTCGGCATTAAACTTTACGGGATAAAAATTTGCATTGATGTAGCTTGCTATCTGTGGATTACTAAAAGTTTCGGCATCCATTTTTGTACACCACCCACACCAATCGGTGTACATATCAATAAGTATTGTTTTAGGATTTTCCTCTTGGAGTTTAACAGCTTCCTCAAAACTAATCCAATTAACCTGATTTGGTATTGGGGCAGTTGTTTGAGCAAAAATAATTATACTAATAAAAACCGAAACACTTAATGTAATAATAGACTTCATAAATTAATTTTATT
>CAYNKH010000014.1:0-31178 GCA_964397745.1 uncultured Bacteroidales bacterium
TTTGTAATAATGAGTTATTATTTTACATCAGAGTCAGTATCAGAGGGACACCCTGATAAAGTCTCAGATCAAATATCAGATGCAATTCTTGATGAATTTATGGCTTTTGATAGTGATTCAAGAGTAGCGTGCGAAACACTTGTGTCAACAGGATTGGTCGTTGTAGCAGGAGAAATTAAATCTACGTCTTATGTTGATGTGCAAGAAGTTGCACGAAAGGTAATCAATGATATTGGTTACACTAAAAGTGAATATCGTTTTGACGGAAACTCATGTGCTGTATTATCTGCAATTCACGAACAATCGCCCGATATTAATCGAGGTGTGGTTGAAAATAAAGAGTTGGATATAGAGCAAGGAGCTGGAGACCAAGGAATGATGTTTGGTTATGCTTGTAGAGATACAGACGACTTTATGCCTCTGCCGCTTGACCTTTCTCATCGAATTTTACAAGTGCTTGCAGATATTCGTAAAGAAGGAAAACAAATGAAATATTTGCGTCCCGACTCGAAATCGCAGGTAACAATTGAGTATAATGATGATAATATTCCGCAAAGGATTGACACTATTGTAGTTTCTACTCAGCATGATGATTTTGATGAGGATGATAAAAAAATGCTTAATAAGATTAAAGAAGATGTTAAAAGCATATTATTACCAAGAGTTATTGCTGATTTACCCGAAAGAATAAAAGTTCTTTTTAAAAACGATTTTATTTTACATGTTAACCCTACTGGGAAATTTGTTATTGGTGGTCCTCACGGGGATACAGGTTTAACAGGACGTAAAATTATAGTTGATACTTATGGTGGAAAAGGTGCTCATGGTGGTGGTGCTTTTAGTGGTAAAGACCCCTCTAAAGTTGACCGTTCTGCTGCCTATGCTGCTCGACATATTGCTAAGAACTTTGTTGCCGCAGGTGTAGCTGACGAAATTTTAATACAACTTGCTTATGCAATTGGTGTTGCAGATCCCGTTGGAGTATATGTTGATACATATCGAACTGCAAAAACAAGTATGTCAGATTCCGATATTGCAAAAAAAATCAAAACTATTTTTGACCTAAAACCAGCAGGTATAGAAAAAAGATTAAAACTGCGTAATCCTATTTACCGCGAAACTGCATCTTATGGACACTTTGGTCGCACTCCTGTGGTTGTCGAAAAACATTTCGACTCGCCTTATTCGGGATCAAAAAACATAAGTGTTGAATTATTTACTTGGGAAAAACTCGATTATGTTGATATTATAAAGAAAGAATTTAATTTATAATCACTTTTTTTTAAATTATTATAGCCCTCTGTTGAAAATTTTTATCTTCAGAGGGCTTTTTTTATGAAATCTTAAGTATTTTCGTAAAAAATTAAATAATGGAAAAATATCAGAAGTACATTGTTGGAGCTTTTGGACTAGGAATTTTGATACTGTTTGTAATTTATTTTACCCATATTATTGGCTGGATTTTAATTGCACTGCTTTTTGCAACTCTTGGAAGTCCGATGGTAAAGTTTATAAGGAGAATACGTATAAAAAAACTTGTGCTTCCAAAATGGTTTGCAGCACTCATTACGCTTGCTACAATGTGGTTTATTATTGTATTGGCATTTCGATTACTTATCCCTCTAGTAGTTGATCAGATTGGCGAATTTCAGGCAATTGATATAGAGACAATATCAGAAGGATTAGAAAAACCTATTAAAAATTTGGATGACTTTATTCAGCAAACACCTATAATTAATCAACCGAACTTCTCTACCGAAGATTTTGTTATCGAAAGAATAACATCAATAGTGAGTTTTACTTCTGTGGGTAATTTTGTAAATGATCTTGGAGGCACAGCTTGGAATTTATTTTTGTCTCTTTTCTCAATTACATTTATTTGCTTTTTCTTTTTAAAGGACACTCACTTGTTTGATAAAGGAGTGCTAATGATAATTCCAAAAAATTATGAGGAGAAAGCACAAAATGTCTTAAACTCGGTTAGAAATTTAATCGCTCGATATCTACTTGGCGTAATTTTAGAAACATTATTTATGATGACATTATTTACATTAGGATTGTATCTTATTGGTGTGCCATTCGACTTAGCTTTGTTAGTAGGTATGATTGGTGGAGTACTTAATGTTATTCCTTATGTTGGTCCATGGATAGGAGCAACAATTGGTATTATTTTAATTACCACAGCAAATATTCAGTTAGATTTTTATACTGAAATTATCCCATTAATATTAAAAATAATAGGTATAGTGGCAATAGCACAACTAACCGACAATATCCTTTTTCAGCCCCTAATTTATTCTAAAAGCGTTAAAGCTCACCCACTCGAAATTTTCTTTGTAATTATAATAGCTGGTAGTATGTATGGAGTATTAGGAATGATGTTGGCAATACCTGCTTATACAGTATTACGAGTTGTGCTTAAAGAATTTTTATCTCAATATAAATTTGTGCAACAGCTTACACAAAATATGAATTCCGAAAAGAGTAAACCAAAAAAAATTAAAGAGAAGGATAAAGATGCAGATTTATAAATTTGGCGGAGCTTCGTTAAAGAAAGCAGAAGCCTTAAAAACGATTATTGATATAATTTCCGATAAAAAAGAACTTGTAATAGTTGTTTCGGCAATTGATAAAACCACAAATAAACTCGAAAAACTTATTGATGCGTATCTGAATGATAAGTCTGAAAAATTTGAAATCCTTGATGAAATTAAGGATTTTCATACCAATTTTGCCCTAAGTGCATTTGGAACAAGGTATAGTGAATTTGAAATTGGTATTACGAATTTATTTAATCAATTAAAACAGATTCTCAATTTGCCCTTCGATACTTCTTATGACGAAACGTATGACAGTATTGTGTGTTACGGAGAGTTATTGAGCTCATATATTCTTTCAACTTATTTGAATATTAATGGCGTAGAAAATTCACTTGTTGATATTAGAAATATAATTGTAACAGACTCTAATTTCCGTGATGCAAAAATACTTTGGGAGGAATCAAAAACATTAATAAAAAATGAGTTTTTAGATAATAATAAAATTTATATTACTCAAGGTTTTATTGGTAGAGATAAATTTGGTAAAAATACAAGTTTGGGAAGAGAAGGCTCAGATTACACTGCATCTGGCTTGGCTTATCTTCTTGATGCAGAGGGTGTTGTGATTTGGAAAGATGTTCCTGGTATTATGAATGCTGATCCCTCGTGCTGTAATTTTGCCGAAAAATTGGATTATTTATCCTTTCGCGAAGCAATAGAGCTTGCTTTTTATGGAGCAAAAGTAATTCACCCAAAAACAATTAAACCGCTTGAGAATAAAAACATACCTTTATATGTGAAATCTTTTGTTAATTACAAGCTGAAAGGCACTGAAGTAAAAAACATAGATTATAAACTGGACTTAATCCCTATTTATATTTTTAAAGCTAATCAAATATTACTTTCTGTTTCACCTAAGGACTTTTCTTTTGTAGTTGAGGAGAACATTAGTAAATTGTTTGGTTTATTTACGCAATACAAAATTAAAGTTAATATTACACAAAACTCAGCAATTAGTTTTTCGGCCTCAATTGATGGTAGTAATAGAAATTTTGACAAACTAATAGAAGATTTAAGTAAGGATTATTTTGTAAAATATAATACAGGTTTACAATTAGTAACAATCAGGTATTATACCGATGATTCTATTGTTAAAATAACATCAGGCAAAAGTATTTTGTTAGAACAACGCAGTCGAACAACTGCAAGGTTTGTGCTTCAGTGATTTAGAGTAACATTATCACAGCTATTCAGTATATTACAGCACAAACTGTAAAAAGAGTAAGTAGAAAATATTAGGCAGTTAGAGTGTACCCAATTAATCATTAATTACAAACCGCTAACATGCATCGAACTGCGAACTGTGTGATGGTTGTTAACTCGCAACTTTTTTGAAACCCGAAACCGCAAATGTCAAAACAGAGAACAGAGCTCAAACCGTGAACTGCGGAACCGCTTCCTTAGTTGTCTGATTTACAGCCAAATGATAAGTCGCCAGCATCACCTAAGCCTGGAACTATGTATGATTTTACTGTTAGTTCATCGTCAACTGCTCCCACCCATAAGGTAATTTGACTTTCAGGCAATACTCTTTCAATATAATCAATCCCTTCTTTACTTGCAATAATTGTAGCGATATGCACATGTTTTGGCTTACCATAATTTAGCAAAGCTTTATATGCTAACTCTATACTTCCACCACTGGCAAGCATTGGGTCATTTACAATTACTATTTTGTCATCAACTGCCGGCGAAGTTATATAGTCGATTTGTATTTCAAAACCACCGTCTTTATCATATTTACGGTATCCAGCAATAAAAGCACTATCTGCATGGTCAAAATAATTAACAAAACCTTGATGGAATGGCAATCCTGCTCTTAAAACTGTTGCCAACACTGGCTGCTCTGCCATAGTTGGAACACTTGCTATTCCCAAACTTGTTGTAATGTCTTCATCAGTAAATGGAAGGACTTTACTTATTTCGTAAGCCATAATTTCTCCAGTTCTCGCAAGGTTATTACGAAACCTTGCACGATCTAACTGAATTTCGGAATCCCGAATTTCGGAAATAAATTGATCTATTAGTGTTCCTTTACCGCCAAGATTGTAGATTTTCATCTTTTTACAAATTTTGTGTATAATCATTGAAAGACATACACTATTAAATTATTTACACGCCAACATTCACATACATATTTAAAATGTAATATTACAAAATTAAAATTATATTTACTAAATATTTATGTTTTTGTTAACATTACTGTTCAATAAAACTTTTGAGATTTAATGGATAATCGTGTTCTTTAAATCAGTTTTTACCATAATTTATGGTATAATTTCAGCGATACGCCCAACAATTTTTATTCAATTTCAATTTCATCAATAAATAACCAAGAATCAAAACCTGGACTAAGATGCCACGCAGGAAGTACGCCATAATTTTCTGCTATAACTTTTATATATCTTGCTTTTAGATTTTCGGGTTTAAAAATAAACTCTTGAATTAGAACAGCCTCATCTTTATCAGACATTGTTGAGGGAGCTTCATAAATATTGGTGTAGTTTTTTCCATCTTGAGAAGCAAAGTAGCTTATTTTTTTAGGGAAAAATATCCACGATTTAGTGTCCTGTAAAAAACGAGCATTTATTCGATTTATGTCTTTTACCTCTAACAAATCAACAACTGCCTCAAAATTTTGTCCTTTGTAACCTTGCCACAAGCCACTACGAAACCAATTTGATCCTTTTACGTAATCAATCAGAGCGTTATCGCCTCCTGCAGAGTATTGTTGGCTATATTTACTTTTAAGGTCGATGGTTCTGCGATCGGGTATTAATGTGTATTTAGCAACTACTATTTTACTCCTTTTTTTACCTGGAGATTCTGAGTACGCTTGTAAGTCCGTACTTTCTTTAATTAAAATTGCACCCTCATATTTTGTGGGATTGTTGTTAATGTCATTATTTAGAGAGTAGAATATTTTAGCGTCTTTATCGTAACAGTCAAGTTTTACAAAAATAGAATCTTGAAAAGACTTATGTTGATAGTTTGTGTAGGGAACAGGACTTATTAAATTTTCAGTTATGCGAGATTCATAAATATCTTCTTGATTTATTCCTCGTGTTTTGTTTGGTTTATCTCCCATAAAAAACTCAAGTTTTCCGCCTTGCATAATTTGCTTATGTGTGATATAAGTTTTATTATATTCCTGTCCATTTAACTCTATTGACTGAACATAGATATTGTTTTTACTGTTTTCGTGGGCAATTATAGTAAAGTGTCTGCGATTTTCTAATTGCAATACGGCTGTATCAAAAATAGGACTGCCGAGGTCATAAATTCCGTTTGCTGGATTTACAGGATAAAAACCTAAAGCACTTAAAACATACCAAGCTGACATTTGTCCACAATCTTCGTTACCACAAAGTCCATCGGGCATTTCGCTGTATTGTTCGCTCATAATCTTGCGTACAACTTCTTGCGTTTTCCAGGGCTGGGCACAATAATTGTACAAATAAGCCATGTGATGGCTAGGTTCGTTTCCATGTGCATATTGTCCAATTAATCCTGTTATGTCAACCTGATGAGTTCCCGAAGTTTTGCTACTTGCCGAAAACATCTCATCAAGTTTATTAGCAAACATCTCATTACCACCGTGCATTTCGATAAAAGTTAAGATGTCTTGCGGAACGTAAAAGCTATATTGCCACGAATTAGCTTCGGTAAAATTATAGTTTACTTCGGCAGGGTCGAAAGGAAATTGCCATGCTGCATTAATTTTTGCTTGCATAAATCCATTATTCGGATTAAACACATTTTTGTAATACTGCGATCTTTCAATAAATTCGTTATAAGTATCAGTATTGCCTATTGCTTTTGCAAACTGAGCAATGCACCAGTCGTCATACGCATACTCCAAGGCTTTTGATACAGATTCGTGTTCCATATCAAGGGGAATATATCCATATTTGGCAAATTCTGGTTTCCCGAGTCTGTCTTCCTTTGCGGCTGCAATCATTGCTTCAAGAGCATATTGTACATCAAAATTTCGAATTCCTTTAAAATACGCATCAACTATTACAGGAACAGAATGATATCCAATCATACACATGGTTTCGTTGGCGGCAAGCTCCCAAACTGGCAATTGACCGCCATATTTATATTGGTCAAGAAATGTTTTAATAAAATCGCTAGTTCTTTCTTGTTGAGTAATTGTGAACAATGGGTGTGCTCCTCTATATGTGTCCCATAGCGAGAAAACAGTATAAGTATCGTGATTCTTCGTTTTATATGTTTTATTATCAGTTCCTCGAAATGAACCGTCAATATCCGAAAAAATATTTGGTGCTATAAAACTGTGGTATAGTGCTGTGTAAAAAACTATTTGTTCTTCAGGTGTTGCTCCGTAAACTAAAATTTTACTTAATTCCTTATCCCATTCATTGTTTGCTTTTTTTATTGTTTCTTCAAAATCCCAGTCAGGAATTTCGGACATTAAGTTTTTAATCGCTCCCTCTGTACTAACTGCCGATAAACCTACTTTTACTAATAGGTTTTTGGAGTCGGTCGGGTTTATTTTAAAAATAAGTTTTGAATAGTTGTTTTTTCCGATGTTTTCAAAATCAATTTTATTTTTACTTCTACTTGTGTCGGATTGTTCAAATATTTTGTAATCAGCAATGCTTACAGCTTGGTTAAAATCTATTACAAAATACTGATATTGGTTTTCTGCCCATGACTGCGAACGTCTTAATCCTACAAAACGGGTATTACTAATTTGTTCTACATAACATTCTAAAAGCTTATCTTTATGTTCTAAATCTAATAAAATATATTTCTCATCGGTTTTTGGAAATCTGTATTTATGAAACCCTACTCTACGGCTGCATGTAAGCTCAACGTCAATATTATAATCTTTTAAATAAACCGAATAATATCCTGGTTTTGCAATTACCGAAGTTTTTTCATATTTGGATGTAAAATCATCTGAAAATAAATCGGGATTTGACTTTACAAAAGGCATAAGTAAAATGTCTGCATAGTCGGCTACACCTGTGCCACTCAGATGTGTGTGTGAAAAACCATAAATTATAGAGTCGCTGTAATGAAAACCAGAACATCCATCCCAACCATCAAGGCGAGTGTCTGGACTTAGTTGCACCATTCCGAAAGGTAAAGTTGCCCCAGGAAAAGTGTGTCCGTGAAAATCGGTGCCAATATGTGGATCCACATATTGGGAGCGGTTTTCGATTTTAAACTTTTCGGATTTATAAAAAAACAAGCCAAAAACTAATATTGCTACAAATATTACGGCTAAGCTAACAGGAAAAATTAATCTACGCATATTTTTTGTAGCAAAGATAAAATATTAAACGAGACTGTCCAAAAACCGATTACATTCTTTGCTATTTGGTGCTTTGCCGTGCCAGTGATAGTTGTTTTCTATCTCAGCAACGCCTTTGCCCATTTTTGTATTTGCAATTATTACATTTGGGATGTTAGGATTAAGATTTGAAAAACAAGATTCTATAGACTCGAAATCGTTGCCATCACATTCAATAGCATTCCAACCAAAAGCTTCCCATTTTGGTTTCAAGGGATCAATATTCATTACATCTTCGGTTTTTCCATCAATTTGGACATTGTTTTTATCTATAATTGCAATTAGATTTTTTAGTTTGTGATGTGCTGCACTCATTGCTGCCTCCCAGACTTGTCCTTCTTGCAGTTCTCCGTCACCACAAATACAAACAATTTTACGAGAGATGTTATCACATTTATCAGCCAAAGCCATACCAACGGCAATACTTAAACCTTGTCCTAATGAGCCCGACGCAGTTTCTATACCTGGAACACCATTTGTTAATGACGGATGTCCTTGCAACATGCTTCCTGTTTTACGAAGATTTTTTAACTCATGTTTGTCAAAATATCCTGCATGAGCCAAACTTGCATAAAGTACGGGAGCAACATGACCAATTGATAACACAAGCTTGTCACGTAATGCATAATTTGGGTCTGCTGGTTTGTGAACAAGAAATTTAAAATATAAAAAGGTGAAAATATCAGCAAGTCCAAGTGAGCCTCCAAGGTGTCCGGAGCCAGCTGTGGAAATCGATTTTATAATATCTATGCGAATGTTTTTTGAGGTTGCTTGTAGATATTTGAGGTCTGTAATTTTCATTTTAAATTAATGTTTTGGACACTCAACAATTGTTTTAATAATATATGCTTCGGGGTAATCCTCCCCAAGTTCGTGTAATAGTGCGATTGCTTGAAAACGTTTTGTAAAATTACCCACAACAACCTCGAAATTAGGTTCGGTATATGTTACATAGGCTTTGTGTTTACTGTCTTGAAACTTTAGCCTTATAGAATTAGCTTCCTTTCGTGCACTTTGATTATTTTGAGCATAAATTTTTACTCTATAACCATAAAACCCACGTCTTTTTTTATTAAGCCCCACAAAGGTTTCCATAAAATCCTTTAATTGAGCGTCTTGAGTAATCGAAACCTTTCCATCATAAGCATAAGAACTAAAGTATCCTATTTCAACTGGGTCAATGTTTTGACCTAACATTGTTATCCCTGCTAATATTAGTGAGAATAATATAAGGAGTGTTTTTTTCATAACTCATATTTTTTGTAAAAATACAAAATATTTAAAACTTGTCAATGTTTTGTTTGTGATTTACTTTTATTCTTTTGGGAATGCCAAACTTTGCTACAGTTATTGTTCCATTGACTTCGAGCTCGGGTTTACGTCTTTTTAGTTCTCCAACAAGATACAAAACATTTGTTAAAGCATCTTTTGGGCTTATCTCAAACGAAACTGGATATGTTTCTTTGGAGTTTGCTGGGATTTTTACTTTATCGATTTTTGTAATTTTTCCGACATTTCTACCGCTCACTAATAAGTCTAAATTTGCATTTTTAATTTTGAAAGAAAAATTATTAGGGTTTTCAATGGGGATGAAAATCTTTAACTTTACGGCTTTCATGCTTAACTCCTCGGCTTCGATACCACTGGGATTACTGATAACGACATTTTGTACCGAACAAGAAACAAAACCCAAAGACAGAACTAAAATAATTATTACAAGATATTTTTTCATTTTCAAATGTTAGAAAGAGTTAATTAATTGTCAATTCATCGGCGAACTTTACAAAATCTATTCCATTAAAATTACCGCTACTCATCATTAATAGATTTGTGTTACTAAAATTTTGCTCCATAAGGAAATTTTTAAGTTTTTTTGTGTTGGTAAACACGATTGTCTCTTTACCAAAAGATTCTTTAACAAAACTTTCTTCTATTTCGGGCAATTTTTTATGTTTCAGTACATCGTGATTGTAATATACAATTGCTATATCTGCATTTTTCATGCAATTTTTATACTGAGGGATAAAGTTTTTTTGGAGGCTTGAGAATGTATGTAATTCGATGCAGGCTATAAGTTTTCGTTGTGGGTATTTTTGCTTTAAAGCATCAATTGTTGCTTTTAATTTTGACGGTGCATGTGCAAAATCAATATAAAAACTGGTGTTATCTGTTTCTTTAATTAGCTGAAGCCTTTTTGCCGCTCCTTCGAAGTTTTGAATAGTTTCCCAAAACTGTGTTTCGGTCACTCCAGCTTCGATACATGCCAAACGTGCTGCATTAATATTCTGCATATTATGATCACCAAAAACGCTCATTTTGTAAATTTTACTTTCAAATTTTACACAAACTTGCGAATTTTCATCAGTAAAGTATTCGTATTTATTGTATGAATTAGATATAATTTTATCATTTTTATTTGCAATTTTCTTTAAATATTCGTCTTCCTCGAACCAGAAAAGTTTCCCCTTATCTTCTATTTTATTGATAAAAATCTCAAATTGTTTAACATAATTGTCAAATGTCGGAAAAACGTTAATGTGATCCCACGCTATGCCGGTCAAAATAGCAATATGTGGCTTATACCAGTGAAATTTTGGTGTAAGATCAATAGGTGATGATAAATACTCATCTCCTTCGATGACAGCAATTTTATTATTTTCTTCGAGTTGAACCATAGTTTCAAAGCCTTTAATATTGGCTCCAACCATATAATCAAATTTTACATCTGTGCTTTTAAGAACATGCATTATCATTGATGTAATGGTTGTTTTTCCATGACTGCCGCCAACTACAATTCGCTTTTTGTTTTTTGTTTGCTCGTAGAGATATTCAGGGTAAGAATATATTTGAAGTTTGAGTTCTTGGGCACGTAAAAGTTCGGGATTATCTTTTCGGGCATGCATTCCTAAAATAATTACGTCGATTTTATCATTTATATTTTCTGGAAACCACCCAAATTCTTTTGGTAATAAATTATATTTATCAAGTCTTGATTTTGATGGATTAAATATCTCATCATCAGAGCCAGTAATAATATACCCTTTTTTGTAAAGTGCAATTGCCAAATTGTGCATTGCAGCACCTCCGATAGCTATGAAATGTATGTTCATTATTACGTATTTAAACTTAATTCCGAATCTTAATCGTTTATGTTACTCTCAATATAGTCAATCAAACTATGAATAATTTTTATATGAATTTCTTGAACTCTGTCGGAGTATTTTGATTTTGGCGCTCTAATTTCTATATCAGCAAACTCTTTAATTTTTCCGCCATCTTTACCAGTAAGAACGACGATTTTCATACCTTTTTCTTTTGCAGTTTTAGCAGCTTTGACTACATTAGCTGAGTTTCCGCTTGTACTTATTGCTAATAGAACATCTCCTTTGTTTCCAAGAGCTTCGATATATCTCGAAAAAATAGAGTCAAATCCAAAATCGTTTGCAGTGCAAGTTATATGAGAGGGGTCGCTTATGGCAATTGCTGGAATAGCTCGACGTTTCTCACGAAAATTTCCTGTAAGCTCTTCGGCAAAATGCATAGCATCGCTCATTGAGCCACCGTTGCCGCAACTAATAACTTTGCCACCCTGTTTAATGGAGTTTACAATTAGTTGTGCTGCTTGTTCAATCTTTTCAAAATTGTTCTTGTTTTGAATAAACTCGTCAAGAGTTTTTTTTGCTTCGATAAAATGTTGGCTGATGTCCATTTTGTTTTTTTTCAAAAGTACACTTTAGTTTTTTAGTATCAAAAAATAATTAAAATTCTGCAATAAATTTTACATGTATCTGAGCTTTGAAAATTATGCCGAGATTAGGTTGTAACAAAATTACAAATAATTTATTACCTTGGTTTCGGTTCTGCTCAATTACCTAATATTGTATTGGTGTCTAAGCGGAGCTGAAATATATTAAAACGCAACATACTTTTCAATGTATTTGCACTTACATAGTGAACAGTACTATCGATTTATGCCAGGTAATTTGACAGAAGTATCAATTAATACATCTGTTTTTCTATTGCCATGAAATATAGCCTGATATATAAGTTCTCCTTTTGGATTCCAGTATGTTGATTTTCCTTCTTTTAATCCATTTTTGTAATTTACTTCGGAGTTTTTTCCACCAAAATCGTAAAATGTTTGCCATTTTCCATCGGGCTTATCAAGTTTATAGGTTTCGACTTTAATAATATTTCCATTATTATTGCGGTAAACCCATTTTCCATCACGCAATCCGTTATTGTAGTTTCCTGCTATAATCTGTACACCTCTAATGTTGTAAGTGTTATACGCTCCGTTTAGAACCGAAGTGGTTTTGTTTTTTATGCTAAAATCATCCTCTGATTTAACTTCGATAAGTTTGTAAGATTCTTCTAGTTGTTTTTTTCCGTTAGGAAACCAAAAATAATTTTTACCTCCAATTAGTCCATCGGTATATTCTATTAGGGACTTTTTTTCGCCATTTTCGTGCCAAGTTTGCCATTTTCCTTGCATAACTCCAAACTCATAATTTCCTTGCATGGCGAGAGTTCCGTCTTGATGCCATTCTTTCCACTCTCCAACCTCGGTATCATTTTCAAATTGTCCATGTCTAAATTGTCTTCCATTTTCAAAAAACACGCTCCATAGTCCGTCTTTTTTTCCTGCATTATAATCAACGTCTTTCCAGACATTTCCGTTGGAGTACCAAAATGTCCAACGTCCGTCCATTTTTCCTTTAATATAATTTCCCTCATTACCTTTTGTTCCGTCAGTTCTCCAATATGTCCAAAGCCCGTCTTGTAAATCGTTTTTAAAATTACCCTCAATATCTTTTTTACCGTCATCGAACCAAAAGAGAGCTTTGCCCTCCATTAATCCATTTACAAAGTTTAATTCGGATTGTTTTTGTCCATTTTCGTAATATTTTGTTTGTACTCCATGCCTTAAGTCATCTTTATAATTATTAATACTGCGAATTTGTCCTGAAGGATACCAATATTTCCATTCTCCTTGTCTTTTTTTATCAACAATTTTGCCTTCCATTTCTTTATTCCCAGCAATAGACCAATATAAATTCATTCCGGTTTCGTAAGATATTTCGCTTTTTATTTGTCCACTATCGTACCAATCGCTCCAGGTACCTTTTCTTTCTCCTGCAACAAAATCTCCTTCCGATTTTTTCTTTCCATTTTCGTGATAATAGGTCCATTTTCCGCTTTCAAGTCCATTAATTAGTTTCCCTTCAGACATTTTATTGAGATTATCATAATAACTAATCATCTCACCATTGCCATCAATAACAGTTCTTTCTCCTTTTAGATTGTAAAAAGATTTTATCATTGCAAGTTGCCCTTTTTTATAGATTACTTCGGATTGTAATTTGCCATTTTCATAAAAGATATCCCAGACCGAATCTTTTAAGTTACTATGATAAAACCCTTTTAGTTTTACTTGTCCTGACTCAAAATATTCAACAAACTCGCCATGTCGATCATTAGCCCAATAATAATACTTTTCTTTTATTCCACCATTTGGGTAGTACACTATATTATCGCCATGTAACATATCTTTATAGTGATCTATTTGTGCCATTTTTTTACCATTGGGACTAAAATAGCGCCATGTCCCAAATTTTTGACCTAAGTGCAAGGTGCCTATTTCACTGATTTGACCATTTTTATAAAATAAGGTGTCCTGAACATATTCCTGCGAAAAAAGTATTTCAGTAACAAAGATTATCGAAATGAGAAGTAAAATTTTTTGATTCATTACAATAGATTCTTAAATTAGTTATGAGTATTACACAAAAATAACTCATAGAAACCAGAATTTATTGTCTTTTTAGTATTATTACAAACAAAATATTATTGATAAGTATATTGACCTGATAAACAGTATGTTAAACTTAGTTTTATTTGGGAGTAAAAAAAAAATAAAAAAAAACTTGCGAAAAATTTGGAAAAAGACATAAAACAGATTAAATTTGTTGATAAAATTGTTAATAAAATCTGTAATTCGATGAGAAACAAGACTTTAGCATTTGGGATAATTTTGATGTTGTTTATAAGTACAGGAGTTAAGGCAGGCGAAATGGTATTAAAAGGAATTTATCAAGGTAAAGACCTTTACATTATAAATCCAATGCTAGATATGGGTGAGGAGTACTGTGCTTATGAAGTACTGGTAAACAAAATTGAATTTGCTGATGTAATAAATTCTAGTGCATTTAGGATAAGCCTTGATTACGTTGGTTTAGAATTTGGTCAAGAATATGAAGTGGTAATCAAGCATCACGAAAATTGTACGCCAAAATTAGTTAATCCAGAGGTGCTTAAGCCACTAAGTACCTACAGTATCGTTGATTATGAGTTAGGTTACAATAATACGTTTAATTTTACTACACAAAACGAATCGGGTAAGCTAATATTTTATATTGAAGAGTTTCGTTGGAATAAATGGATTTTAAGAGGTAGTGTTCCTGGTGAAGGAGGCCCAGAAAATAGAACTTACTCACAAAAAGTATATCCCTACAATGGCGAAAATATGTTTAGAATATATCAAATGGATCACTTGAATAGAAAGTTTTACTCGGACACAATAACTTTTACGATAGACAAAAAACCAGTGACTGTAACATGTCCTTTAAATAAAGTTAAAAAAGAGATAAGCCTATCTGCTGTTACCTATTATGCTGTTATAAATGAATACGGTGAAGAATTGATTACAGGGGCTGGCAATTTGATAGATGTTTCGAAACTAAAAAAAGGAGAGTATTTTTTGAATTTCGAGGATGAATATGTGTCTTTTAAGAAAAAATAAGCTTAAAAGATGCGTATTTAACAGGGGCATAATTCTTTTGCCTCTTTTTTTATATTTGCAGCATGAAAAATTTTGATATTAAAACTTACAAGGAGCGCATATTTAAAATCAGAAACGAGAATGAGTTTTGCGAAATGTCGATTTTAGCCTTTAAGTATCAGTATCAAAGTAATATAATATACAAAGAGTTTTGTGATTTATTAAATATCAGCACTTCAACTATTGATCATCCTACCAAAATACCATTTATACCGATAGATTTTTTTAAAACTCACAAAATTATCAGCGGATTGGGTAATGTCGAAACTATTTTTGACTCCAGTGGGACATCAGGAAATAATATATCAAGGCATTTTGTTACAGACATAAGGCTTTATGAACAATCATTTATAAAAAACTTTAGATTTTTTTATGATAACCCCCGAGAATATGTAATTCTTGGGCTCCTGCCTTCTTATCTCGAAAGAACTGGTTCAAGCTTGATTTATATGGTTTCAAAACTTTGTGAACTTTCGAAAAACAGTATGAGCGGATTTTATCTAAATAATTATGATGAGCTGAATACACATATAAAGCAACTTGAGAAATCGAACACAAAATATATTTTAATAGGAGTTAGTTATGCTTTGCTTGATCTCGCAGAAAAGTACTCGCCAAAAATACAAAATGGCATTGTAATGGAAACTGGCGGAATGAAAGGTCGGCGGCACGAATTAACTAAAGAGGAATTACATAAAACATTGACCCAATCATTTTCAACTCAAGATATACACTCTGAATATGGGATGACAGAGTTGCTTTCACAAGCCTATTCAAGAGGCAAAGGATTGTTTCGCAGTCCTCCCCAAATGCGTATATGTATAAGAGAATACAACGACCCTTTATCGGTAAAAACAATTGGAACAGGAGTTATAAATGTAATTGACCTCGCAAATATAAATTCATGTTGTTTTGTTGCCACATCTGATTTAGGTACTGTTTATCAAAATAATACATTTAGCATAGACGGTCGGTTGGACAATGCCGACATTAGAGGATGTAATTTAATGATATATTAATTTCGTTAACTATTTTATAAAACATAAAAAACATTGTTCTTACTGCGATGCGGATTCGTCTGTATATATCGGGATTTCGATTATAAACTCTGTTCCTACATCTTCTTTGGTATTAAAATGAATTGTAGCATTATTGCTTATTAATATGCTTTTTACCATGCTTAGCCCTAATCCCATACCTGATGATTTTGTTGTAAAATTAGGTTGAAAGATTTTAGGTAACATCGCATCACTTATTCCGCAACCGTTGTCTATAACCTTTGCAATATAGGAGTTATCAAGTTCCTCAAGGCTTATAGTTATTTTACCATATCTATTATCTGGAATTGCCTGAATACTGTTTTTCACAAGATTTGTAAAAACTCGTATCATTTGTTCTTTGTCAGCATTTATAAGTCCTTCTGTTTTTATGCTAAACTTTGTGTCTATATCCACATCTTCGGTAGTCTCGTATAGTTGGGCTGTGGCTAAAATTACATCTTTTATATTAATAATTTCCTTACGAGAAATAGGCATTTTTGCGAAATTGCTAAATTCGGAGGCTATTCCCGATAAGATATCTATTTGTTCAATAAGGTTTTTTGATACTTTTCGGTAGGTTTTCTCCCAATTTTCGTCTTTTTTATCATAGGCTCTTTCGAGATATTGGACACTCAATTTCATTGGAGTAAGTGGGTTTTTGATTTCGTGAGCAATTTGTTTTGCCATTTCCCTCCAAGCCATTTCACGTTCAGATTGTGCTAATTTATTTGCCGATTCGCTTAGCTCGTCAACTTTACGATTATACTCTCGAATAAGACCGCCAAGTTCATCATTTTTTGTGTAAACAATTTTTTCGGCTTTCTTTTTTATGTCCATTGAGCGTATTTTATCCTGTATTATAACTAATGGACGAGTTAGTTGGCGCGAAATAAAAATACCGATTATAATAGATATTAATATTAAAGCAAGAAAAACGTTAGAAAATGCAATTACAAAATTTGAAATTTCCTCTTTAAATTCATTTTGTCGAGCAAAATATGGCAAGTTTAAATAAGCAATTATTTCGTTATCATAATTTCTAAATGGCACATAAGCCGACAAATAAGAAATATTATCAACACTCTCGTTCATTACAACGTTTCCGGCATTATTAATCTTTAGTTCTTTGTATGCCATGTAATCTAAATAGCGCCCTTTTAATCCTTTGTCGTAAAGTTCTATCCTTGATGAGGAAAGTAAAATCCCGTTAAGGTCATAAATATTTATATCTGTATAAAAGACATTAGAATATTTTACCAAAAGTGAGTTTAAAAAATCAGCATCTGCGTAATCAAGCTTTTGTTGTGTGCCTACATTTTGTTCTAATTCCACCAAAACCGAATGTACTTTGTCTTGTACGGTTTCTTTTTGCTTGTTTTTATATCCTTGCACAATAAAAAATATGGATATGGTACCTGTCAGTATGAGCGACAGTATTAAAATTGTTATAAACGATACTTGTATCTTTGTTTTGAGATTAATGCCTTTTCTGAAATTGCCTTTAGAGATATTAATAATTAACCATATTATATTGAGAATAAAGAATAAAAATGATGAAATATAAGTGAAAGCAACTAACTCATTTGAATATTGCGTGTCGGGTTTACTTAAAATAATAAGGTTTTCATCATCAGGGCGATATTTAAAATGAATGTATCCATCTTTTACATTGTATGAATATTCACTAGTGTCATTTTCTTGTGGTTTGAGGGTAAATCTGTATTTGTAATCGCCTTTACTACTGATAAGATGACCTTTGTTGTATTTTGCATAATTGTAGTTTTGCGAAGTTTTTTTCACTGATAATTTCTTGTCTAATAACAACTCTGGATACCCAAGTCCTTCGCTAAAAATTTTTGAGTTTAATTCAATATAAATATTAATAAATGTAGAATCTGACAACATTGAGCTTATCTCTCCCATGTAGGATATGCGTCCATTATGATTGTCAAGAAAATAAAAATTAGACCCTGGTATTATTATTCCATAGTTGTCAATTTGGTGGTGAAAAAAATCAAAACACTCTACCGATAACATTTCTGGCTCAATAAATAAACTGTCGCTGCATTGGCAAATTGTAGTTTGTATTTCATATTTGTTAAAAAATCTTTTTGATAAAAGTATCTTGTTTACAATAGACTGTATTTGTTGAAATTGCTGATTAAATACTGCGTTGTTGAGTGCCTCGTTAGTTTTTATTTCATCGTAAGTTTGTTTAAGAAAAAACTCAGCCCCGACATCTCTTTCGGCTGCAAGATTGTATGTAATAACTTTGTAGGCATCAATTTCTTTTTTATTGCTCAATCGCGAAAAATGCTCCGAAGTTATTAGGGAAATAGGTATCAAAATTATTACACTTAAAAAATAATTTATTTCCCGTTTGGTACTGATATAAGCCAAACTAATCCATAAAATTAAAAAAAGTAAATTAAAGATTATTACTGTGTCGTTTGAGTAGTCACCATTTAATGCAGTTATAATTGAGCAAACATATAATATTATTAAGGTAATTGAGACAGTGATAAAAGACACAAGCTTATTAAAGTTTCGCATTAGTCTGAAAAGTATCAGCAAAAAACTCACAATTATCAGTACAATTATTGCTGAGCCAAGAATACTGTATATGTCGAGGTTTAGAATATTTTCGAACCCAAATGAGATAGACGAATTCCAAACCAAGCCGTCAAATAGTTCGGATATTAGTTTTCCAGACAAAAACATTATCAGAGCTAGTGAGACACTAAAAATTAGTTTTGGAAAAACACCTGTTTTTACATTAGTGTTTGGCTTAAAAAACAGAAATAAAAATCCTGCAAAAGCGATAAAGAAAAAAACATTTATCAGATAATCGCCTAATGAAGGTAACCAGAATGACTCAGCGAATAATTCGGGGCTAAAAAGATTGAATCCAGTAAAACTTTGCGAAAAATTAAATTTTAGCAATAAAAATCGAAACAGAGTTAACACAATTAAGAATATGAGTGTAAATATTCCGTTTAATTTGCGGTATTTTCTCGATAATGCAGCTAACAGGACAAACAAAAACACTACGCTTAGAAATACGTTTAATAAAGCAGTAAAGTGCTGAAATGTAAAGGGCTGCTCATCTTCATATATGTTTTCGGGTAATCTTAGATAGAAGCACTCGTTTTCTTTATTTATGTTAAAACATATTTTTTTGCTATTGGTTAGCGAGTCAATATTAATACTTGCTTTTGGATGAATTTTAAGCTCTGGAAAGAATTCATTATTAAGAATATCGTTTTCATAAGAATATTCTTTTTTTATTCTGAATAATCCTACAAGATGCCAGTTGCCTCCATCAATTGAGTTGCAAACATACCAGCCATTATTAAGATTAATGAGACCTCTATCAAAAAAACCGTATGTGGTGCTTGTTGGTAATGGTATGTTGTTAGTTGTCCAGCATTTTAGTTCGTTGTCGTTATATAAAAAGTAGCCAGTGCCGTCTTCGGTAAAAGTATCATCCGACGCTTCATAAAAGTATTTTTCTATATCTTTTTGATTTTCGTCAAACTTTTTTGATATATAGTTGCAATGAGATTCGAGCATGAAAATTTTTTCGCTAATTACAGTTTCGATATGTTCGACATTTATTTGCTCGTAATTTTGTGTTTTTGGGAGGTTTGCTGTAGTAATACTCAGCAAGAGCGAAATTGCCAGAAGAACAAAACTTATAATAATATGCAGAGGTTTGATTTTCATAGTTACTCGTTATGATATGGTTCGTTGTTTAAAATGCTAAAAGCTCTATATAACTGCTCGGTAAATATTATTCGTACTAATTGATGTGAAAAGGTCATTTTTGACAATGAAATTTTTGCGTTAGCACGAGAGTAAACTTCTTCTGAAAAGCCATAAGACCCTCCAACAACAAAGATAAGGTTTTTGGCTCCAGAAACAAGTGTTTTGTTTAAGAAAACGGCAAAATCCTTTGAGTTTGTTTGTTTCCCTTTCTCATCTAATAGCACTATTTGATCAGATATAGAAACTCCTGCCAGTATTTTTTCGCCTTCAAGTTTTTTTTGAACATTTGCACTCATTTTTTTTGAGTTTTTTATGTCTTTTATAACTTTTATTTCAAATTTACAATATCTGTTTATTCGTTTTGCATATTCTTCAATGCCTGTTTCAATATGAGTTTTATCCGTTTTTCCTACTACTAATAATTTTATATTCATAATATGTCAAAAATTTTGGTTATAAAGATACTGGAAAGATTTAAATTATTTATTATCTTGCGGTTTAAATATTTGGTTTAGTTTTTGCAAGCAGTAATAAAAATTGCAAAGTAAAACGATAAAAAAATTAAATGATGAAAAAAATTAAAGTATTACTGGCAGTGATTATTTTGGGGACTGTACTGGGAGCAAGTGCTTTCCCGATTTTTGATATCCCGCCTAAGATTTTTGATGCCATGAAAGTAGGAAATGCTATTGAGTTATCTAAACATTTTAACTCTTCGGTTGAGTTAGTTATTCTTGACAAAGAGGATGTTTACAGTAAACAACAAGCAGAACAAATTTTGAAAAGTTTCTTTGATAAAAATAAATCCAAAAGTTTTACTCTATTACATCAGGGTGGAAAAGAGGGAGCACAGTATGCTATTGGAAATCTCGAAACTGTGAGTGGTAAAATATATAGGGTTTATTTTCTTGTTAAAGAAAGCGGAGGTAAACCATTAATCCATCAAATGCGAATCGAAGAAGAATGATTCCTAAAGAATATTTAAATTCTCTTATTGAAAGAGCATATAAGGAGGATGTAGGTGATGGAGACCACTCCTCCCTTTGTTGCATTGATAAGACTGAGCAAGGTAATGCTTTTTTATTGGTAAAACAAGGAGGTATTATTGCTGGAGTAGAGCTTGCAAAAGCCGTTTTTCATTATTTCTCGCAAGATATTAAGATTCATGTTTATTTTAATGACGGACAAATAGTTAAACCTGGAGATATTGTGCTAGAAGTTAGCGGACCACAACTCAATATACTTACTGCCGAAAGAACCGTGCTTAATTTTATGCAACGTATGAGCGGAATAGCTACAGAAACATACCGCTATGTGCAAGAACTGCAGGGGCTTAAAACAAAAATACTCGATACACGTAAAACAACACCAGGATTACGCCTGATAGAAAAAGAAGCCGTTCGTATCGGAGGCGGTTATAATCATCGTATAGGACTTTATGATATGATTATGCTTAAAGATAACCATATAGATTTTGCTGGAAGTATCGAAAAGGCAATTACTATGGCAAATGATTATCTTAAAACGAATAAGTTAGAACTTAAAATCGAAATCGAAACTCGTACAATCAGTGATGTTGAAGAGGTATTACGTGTTGGTGGAGTAGATCGAATAATGCTAGATAATTTTAGTCCCGAACTGACACGCAAAACGGTTGAGCTTATCAATGGTAAATATGAAATTGAATCAAGTGGAGGAATAACAATCGAGAACATTAGAGCTTATGCTGAATGTGGAGTAGATTATATTTCTGTAGGAGCAATTACTCATCAAATTAAAAGCCTTGATTTAAGCCTTAAAGCTGTATGATAAAATTTGTGAAAAAACAAAAACAGCGATTAGAAAAATTTGTAGTAAAGCTAAGTAAAAAAATAATATTACCTGGTTTTAGAGGTTATTCGCTCTATTATGTTGGTTCGTTTTTTGTCAAAGGAATTCAAGAGGGATTAGTTGCAATGAGAGCCTCAAGTGTTGCATTTAGCATGTTTATAGCAATATTTCCCGCATTGATTTTCTTTTTCTCGCTTATCCCATTTATTCCTGTCCAGAACTTCCAATATGAACTTTTTAGTGTTTTAGCCGAGGTATTACCCGATTCTGCATATAGTTTATTACATGAAACAATATCTGATACAATCCTTAATCAACGAAGTAGCATATTGTCTATCGGTTTTTTTCTAATGCTATTTTTTGCATCAAACGGGGTTTTGTCATTTATCGAAGCATTTAATAGTTCATATCATCATGTGGACTCTCGAAATTGGATTAGTAAAAGGCTTGTTTCAGTTTTGCTAGTCGTTATAATGAGTGTATTGTTGCTATTAGCTATATCTTTAATAGTTGTTGGCAATAATTCGTTTCTCAAGTTTATGGGGAATCATAATTTTGAGCGGGAATATAGTGCTGCTTTGTTTTTTGCAATAGGCGTTTTAAAATGGCTACTTATTATTGGTCTGTACTTTTTGGCTATTTCATTTCTTTATTTTCTTGCACCAGCGAAAAAAAGCCGATTTAGATTTATTACTCCAGGAGCAATTTTTGCAACAGTTTTGCAGGTAGTATCTTCTTTAGGATTTTCATATTATGTTAATAATTTTGCCAGATATAATAAACTTTACGGATCTATAGGTACAATTATTGTCGTAATGCTATTATTCTATATCACGGCATTGGCATTGATCCTGGGTTTTGAGCTAAATGCCAGTATTTTTTCAAGTAATAAGATTTCTTCTATAAAAAGACTGCGAAAATAAAATTTACGTGTTATTTTTTCTTATTTTTGGAAAATAGATAGAGGCTTGTAGTAAACCATTTAAAAATTCTATCGTCTTAGTTTGCAATTAAAAGAACAATTATGAAACTTCAAATTATTCAAAAAACACTACTACTATTAGGTTTAATAGGAATGTCTTACCTTATGTTTGCACAGCCTACTGAGGCTGAAGACTTTACTGTTACTGATATAGATGGCGTAACTTACAATCTTTTTGAGATACTTGATCAGGGAAAATATGTTTATGTTGATTTTTGGTTTGAAACATGTGGCGGCTGTCAAGCTGCTGTTCCAGATGTTAATGCTATTTACGAAGGATTTGGCTGTAATGAGTTTGAATTGATAGTACTTGGTATTGGTGCTGTGGATAGTGATGCAGTTGTTGAACAGTTTAGAGATGAATATGGTTGTGTGTATCCATTGGTTAGTAGGCAAGGGGGGTCTTCTCCAGTAATAAATTATTATGGGGTTGAATATTATCCAGAGTTTATTCTTATCAGCCCCGATCGAAGTGTTTCGTGGGATGGTGAGGATGGAGATTTTCATACAATATCAGCTATTGTTGCCTTAGGACCAAACCAAAATGCCTGCCCCGATGATTGGCCTGTCGCTGGATTTACTGGTGCTCCATTAATATTACCTGTGGGTTTTGGTGTAACATATCAGGATGAATCTATAAATAATGTAAGTCAGTGGCTTTGGTTTTTCGAAGGAGGTGAACCCGAAACTTTTAATGGACAAAATCCACCTGAAATTATCTATAACGAATCTGGTTGGTATGATGTAACTCTTACTGTTCAAAATGAATTTGGAAATGAAAACTCGGTATCTTTTCAAAACTATGTTCAAGTTTATGATATTGCTGATGATACTGTTGTTGCCTATTTCTCTGCTAATCAAGTAGTTGTTGTTGCTGGATATAGTATAGACTATACAGACCTTTCGCATGATTTTCCTTACGAATGGCACTGGGAGTTTGAGGGGGCTGTTCCAAATATCTCTAACGAGCAACACCCACAAGATGTTGTATATGACAATATTGGAACTTTTGATGCACAACTTATTGTTCGCAATTCGGTCGGTTGGGACACTCTGCTTATTGCAGATTATATTACGGTAATTCCAGATCCTGGAGAAGAAGCTCCAGTAGCTAATTTTACCGCTCGTAATCGACTAGTTAAACGAAATACTCCTGTATATTTCGATGATTTGTCAACTAATTATCCTATGTCTTGGTCTTGGCAATTTGAAGGTGGTGATCCGCAATATTCTGGTTTTCAAATTCAACCAGAAGGGGTAATCTATGAGCACACTGGTTTTTTTGACGTAACTTTGAGTGTCTCAAATATTAATGGTTCCGATGTGCTTACTAAACAAGATTATATTGTTGTTTACGAAACAAATGTTGGCTCTTTTTGTGATACAATAGGGAATCTAATAAATGATGAAATTCCTAATGAACTTTATATTAATGGAATGACAGGTGCACTCGGTGGACAAAATTCTGATAATATAAAAATGTATGCCGATTATTATGACTATCATACCTTCAATGAAGTGCATGGCATTATAGTACCAGTAATGGATGTTGCCTATGGGTCGTACAATAATTCATATATCCGTTTTATAACTTGGGACGGAGTAGATGATGAACCAACTACAATATTATCAGAGCAAAAAGTTTATTTGCGTAATCTAAGTGGAAATTATTTGCAGGTAATCATTTTTGACGAACCTCTCGAAGTTGATGGCCCATTTTACTTGGGATATAGTATAAACTACGCAGACGGAGACAAATTTGTTGTCGGAATGTCTCCAAACAGAGGGAATGGCGGATTAAATACTTTTTGGGTAAAAGATGGTGAAGAATGGAAAAGCACAGTAGAAGCTTATGGCATCTCTGTATCATCTGGTATTAGACCTGTTACATGCCTTGTAGGGATTGAAGATGAGGAAATCGAAAAAAATATTGGCTTGTATCCTAATCCTTGCTCAAATTATCTTACTATTACCAATGGCTACACTTTTGACAAAGGAGATTTTGTTGAAATCTTTGATAAAACTGGTAGAACAATACTTATGAAATTTGCCGAATCAGGTTCCGATGAAATCTTACTTAATGTTTCACAATTATCTTCAGGAGTGTATTTTACAAGAGTATTTACTCAAGGAAAACTTATTGTTGATAAACTTAATGTGATACGATAGAGAATTGTTTGTAGTTTGCAGTTTTCGGTTAATTTGTTGTAACAGAGAACAGTTAAATGTTTTTTACTTTATCTTTAGTTGTCATCCACTTGGATTTATGTTTTGACAATTCTAAAGAATAAATACCTTACAGAATAAGTTTTAAAAATGAAAAATCCATTTAGTAACGACATATATCTCAAGAGGAGCATTGAGCGTGAAACAGATGTACGTGGGGATTATTTTAGAGATCAGACAGCTATTATTCATTCAACAGCTTTTAGACGTTTAAAAAATAAAACTCAGGTGTTTTTTGCTCCAGAAAACGATCATATTTGTACTCGAATTGAACATGTTTTGCACGTTGCAACAATTGCTTCGTCAATATGTAAAGGCTTAAATTCTTATGGTTGGGATCTTAGTGTGGATATGGCTTATGCTATTGGTCTTGGGCATGATTTGGGGCATACACCCTTTGGTCATGCAGGCGAAATGGCATTAAACAAAATATTAGGTGGTAATAACGCATTTGTACATGAAATAAACTCGTATCGACAGGTGCAGTATCTTGCAAATAAAGGGAAAGGTTTAAATCTTTGCTATGGAGTAAAAGATGGAATAATATGTCATAATGGCGAAAAAGATGAACAAAAACTCACCCCAGTGTCTAAACTTAATGAGCTTGATGCTATTAAAAATCGTAAAGTTGTTGCAACTTCTTATGAGGGTTGTATTATGAGATTTTCTGATAAAATAGCATATCTTGGAAGGGATATAGAAGATGCCTATGTCGCTGGTTTTATAACAGATAGCGATATTCCTACAGATGTGAAAAATATGCTTGGCGACAGAAATGGACAAATAATAAATAAACTTATAATTGATATTATTGGCAATTCGGCCGATAAAAATTACGTTGGCTTCTCTGACGAAACTTATCAAATGGTAACAAAACTGAAGCATTTTAATTATAAGAATATTTACGAACACCCTGCTCTTAAACGTTATGATGTTTTTTGTGATCGAATAATTAATAATCTTTTTGAGCATCTTATTGAGATTTTTACAAAATATCGTTACGATTATCGAAAATACAATGAAAGTGGAATTGAGTTTGATAAAAATTTTGCTGATTATTTGAATGGAATGTCAGAATTTTATCAAAATAATAATGATGATGATAACCAAATTGTAACGGACTTTGTCTCTGGAATGACTGATAATTATGCTTTAGAGTCTATAAAGCAAATTACAATTCCTAAACCTATACGTTTTAATTAATGAAGCATGAAGAGAAAATATTGTGCCATTATGAGATTAATCAAAGCACTGATGCAGGAGATTTTATAAGCCTTTTATCCGAGTATTTAACCAGTTTAAAAACAAAACTTAAGAAAAGAATTATTTTATCTGTCTTAGAACTCGTACAAAATAAGATAATTTATAACAATAAAAACGCAGCTACAATTCAAGTGATAGAAACTTACTCTTATTATATTGTGAAAATTAGACAGTATATGGAGACTACCATGGTTGAGAATTTAATTAATCAGTTGAAAAACACTAATAATATAGAGACAAGTGATTTGAAGGGTGTTTATCAAGAAAATCTTTTAAAAGCATTACCAACAACAGGTAATGGACATATTTTTTGTCGAATAAAGTCAGAAAACCCAATAGATTTCTACATAAACGATTGTAATATATTTATAATAAAATTAAAGTTTAATAAATTATGAAAACTCTGTTTGAGCCAGGTACAAAAACACCTGGGGTTTATATTGATGATAATCTGCATTTGATTATGATAGCGGGTCGCTTGATACCTGAGAACCCTCAGGAGTTTTTTGCTGATTTTAGCCGTGTAATTGAGGAGGTCTATAAGCAATATGGTGGAATATGTCTGAAGTTTGACCTTGAGTATTTTAATACAGGTGCAGCAAGGGGCTTGTATAAGTTTTTTGTGCTTTTGCGAGACAAACAGAGTCTCAATATAATTTGGGTTTATGAAGAAGATGATGAAGACATATTTGAAAGTGGTAAAGAATTTGAGAATTTGACAGGTTTGAATTTCAGTTACGAAATAAAATAGTGTTTTTTCATAATGTCCAATAGCTGTATCTCAATAAGATTCACTTTGATAAGGCAGTGTTTAGCAAAGATTTATCGCAAGGCATCTCTTAGAATTAAAAGTAATATGCAATTTTATGAATGGCAGAGGGTAATGCAAATAATACTACTTTATCGTTAGGTTTAATTTGCGTGTCGCCTATTGCAATAAAGCTTTTTTTACCTCTAACTATACCAGCAACAATAACACCTTCAGGTAAATCTACATCTTTTAATTTATTTTTAGTAATAATTGCATCACGTGATGTAATAAACTCGAGTACTTCGGCATCAGTTCCTGTTAGGCATTTAATTGAAGATACTTCAGCTTTCATTGTAAGAGTATATATTGCACTTGCCGCACTAATTTTTTTATTAATAATAGTGTCAATCCCCATTTTTGCGGCTATATCGATATAGTCTAAGTTTTCAATTTCAGCGATAGTTTTCTTTACACCGTATCTTTTTGCGAGTAAACAAGTAAGAATATTTGTTTCGGCATCACCAGTAACTGCAACAAAGACATCAGTTTTCTCAATGCCTTCTTCTATTAAAACATCTACATTTCGTCCATCTCCATTTATAATCATTGTTTTTGGCAACAGATCAACAAGTTTAAAACTTTTTTCGGCATTAAATTCCACCATTTTTACGTTTAGATGGTTTTCGAGAAACTTTGCTGATTTAATACCTATTCTGCTTCCTCCAAGAAACATAACATTGTTTAGTTCAAGTTTTTCTTTGCCAGCAGTTTTTAATAAACTGGAAATACCATCAGGATTTGTAATAATATACATGATGTCTCCTCTAAGCAACATATCATCACCTCGTGGGATTATGGTTTTTCCGTCTCTTGTAATTGCTACTGCTCTATAATTTTTGTTTTTTGCAACTGTTGAGGCTTCACGCAAATTCATGTTAATTATTGGTGAATTCCCATCAAGTTTAATTACAAACAAGGTTAGTTTTCCGCCCGAAAACTCGAATATTTCGGTTGTTCCTGTTTGTTTAATAACACCGACTATTTCTTTTGCTGCAATATATTCGGGGTATATCAATCTATCGATGCCAAGATTTATAAATGTTAGTTTGTTTAAAGGATTGAGAAATTCCATGTTTCCAACTCTGGCAACTGTTTTTTTAGCTCCAATTTTTTTTGCAAATACGCAAGCTAAAATATTGGTGTTTTCTGAGTCTGTTACAGCTATAAACAAATCGCAGGCTGCCGTATTAGCCTCTTTTAGCACTGTAAATGAAGTACAAGAGCCTTCAATACACATGATATCGTACGAATTATCAACTTCTTTTAGTAATTCAGATTTTAGATCTATCATTACAATATCATGATTCTCTTTTGTCAACATTTTTGCGAGATATGTTCCAATATCGCCTGCACCGGAAATAACTATTTTCATATTACAAGTTTATGTTTTTAAAAATGGCGATAATCCTTTTTGCATAATCTATTTCGAAACCGTTATACTTCTTGTGTTTTAATGCTAGTATTCTCAAATGAAAAAAGTAAGCTAAGCAATCGGAGTATGTCATGTTTCTCATGTTTTTGATTTTTTGTTTGATTTTTTGTTCTGTAAGATATTTTTCAATTATCTGATGATTTATAAATTCCCCTGCGTCGTATGGGTAAATATAAAAAACAGCACCATTGTTATCGTCGTCAAACACTGCATTTGCAAGTTCTTTATCTACATAGCTTAACAGAAATATGCCTGGTAAGTCGAGAGGAAATAAAGGCAAGGAAGTTTCTTGAGCAATAATGCAATAGAGCATTGCTATGTTAGGGGCTACGTATTTACGGTCTTTGATGCAGTTGGCAAAACTAAGATAGCTAGGTTTAAATTCCCCAACAGGATGCTTTTTAAAATTTAATTTATCAAAGAGGACATTTCCAATTAATTTTACTTTTTCAATTCCTGTTAGCTGGTCGTTAAGTTCGAGCCAGATTGATTGTATTATTTTGTTTGTTTCTTCCTTGACAAGCTTGGCATCTATGTCTCGATTAAAATACTCTTCGATAATAAGTACAGCGTCGAGTAAGTTTTGTGTCTTAGCGTTAAGAACTTTGATGAGGCGTTTTTCGATACTCTCTATAAATAATTCATCTAATAGTATTTCTGATCTTTTTAGAGCCAATTCGTTTATGGATAAAGCGTGATAGTTTTCTAGATATTCATAAAATAACTCAGGTTTATTAAGAATTTGCTCACGTAAAATATTAAAAACATTTTCATCAGGGTCTTCTAGTAGTCTTAATAGTGATATTATTTCTGTTTTATTCATTATCTGTTTCTTCGATCCGTGTAACATTATTAACTCCTTTTACCCTTATTACTCTTGCAATAAGATCGTCGAGGTCTTGGGCATGATGTACAAATAGTTTAATTTCCCCCTTAAAAACACCATCGTTCGTTTCTATCCAAATAGATTTAATATTCACATCAGCCTCTTGACTAATAGCTTTAGTTATGTTGTAAACAATTCCTATTTGATCCACGCCTTCGACTCTAATGGTTACTAAGAACGATAAAAGTTTATAGCTTGTCCATTTTACAGAGATTATTTTTTCTCCTTGTTTAGCAGCGAGATTATTTAGAATTGAGCATGTCTTTTTATGAATAATAATTGAATTGTTAGGATTGACAAACCCTGCAACTTGGTCTCCTGGAATAGGATTACAACATGTAGCAAGTGTAAATTTTTGATTTTCAATATCGTCAACGATATATGTGTTTTTATCTTTTTTTTGTTTTTTTGATTTTGGTTTGCTAAAAGTTAACTTCCAGTATTTCGCAAAAATATTGCGTGAGTCTTTAAGGAGTTGTTTTTCAAGGTCATCAATTTGAATGGCACCGATACCAATTTTACGATAAAATTCTTCTTTACTAGGAACATTATACTCTTCTCGTAGTTCTTTAAAAGTTTTGTGGCTAAGTTTAAGACTTAATTCGTGTACCTTATTAATAAAGGCTTCTTGTCCTTTTTCAATATTGTGTAGTCTTTCTTCTTTTAACGAGCTTTTGATTTTTGCTTTTGCTTTTGTTGTTACTGCAAATTTTAGCCATTCGCGTTTTGGGGCTTGTTTCGATGAGGTAAGTATTTCAACTTGGTCGCCACTGTGTAAAACATGTGATAGAGGCTTTAACTTATGATTAACTTTTGCAGCTATGGCATTGTTTCCTATTTCTGTATGGATTTCATAAGCCAAATCTATGACTGTAGAAGCTTTTGGCAGTTTTTTTATTTCTCCTTTAGGTGTAAAAACATATATTTCAGTTGTAAATATATTTAGTTTAAAGTCGTCAAGAAACGCTAGTGAATCGACTTGATTATTTGATAGTGAGTTTTGTAGTGTATTAATAAGAACATCAAGGCTTCCAGTCGAACTGCATTCGCTTGATTTATATTTCCAATGCGATGCCAGTCCTCTTTCAGCAATATCGTCCATTTTTCTACTACGAATTTGCACTTCGACCCATTGCCCACGCGGTCCCATCACAGTAACGTGAAGAGCTTCGTATCCATTGGCTTTAGGGTTTTTTACCCAATCTCGTATTCGCTGTTCGTGATGTGGATATATATCAGTTATTAGAGCCATTATATGATAGCATTGCGTACGAGCTTGCTTATCTGAGTAATCATCGGGGTGGTCAAAAATTATTCGAATCGCAAATAAGTCGTATATTTCTTCGAAGGGGATACCTTTACTCTGCATTTTATTCCAAATCGAATAAATGGATTTAAGGCGACCTTTAATGGTAAATTTGATACCTTCGTTTTCTAAAACCTTTTTGAGGGGTTCAATAATTTCTTGAGTGTATTTGGCACGTGCCTCTTCGGTTTCTTTAAATTTTCTTTCTATTTCGCGATAGATAAGCGGGTGTTCATATTTGAGTGCGAGGTCTTCGAGTTCTGTTTTAATTGAATATAGTCCTAGCCGATGAGCAAGTGGGGCATATAAAAATACGGTTTCGCTACATATTTTTATTTGTTTGTACTCTGGCATAGAGTCAAGAGTTCTCATATTATGTAATCTGTCGGCAAGTTTAATAAATATAACGCGTACATCTTGCGACATTGTCATAAGCATTTTGCGAAAATTTTCGACTTGCAGCGAAGCATCTTTGTCTAAAACGTTTGATATTTTTGTCAAACCATCTATCATGCTGGCAATCGTGCTTCCAAACATTCTTTCGATGTCTATTAGCGTGTGGTCTGTGTCTTCGACAACATCATGTAAAAGAGCACTTGCAATTGATTTTGCACCCAAACCAATTTCTTCGGATACAATCTTGGCTACTGCAATTGGGTGAGAAAAGTATGGTTCTCCTGATTTTCGTCTCATTTTGGAATGAGCCTCATTAGCTAGATCAAAGGCTTTTCGTACAAGCTCTTTATCTTCAGTCGATTTAATTCTCTTGCTCCCTTTTACAAGTTCATCAAATTGATTTTCAATCCATATCTTTTCCTCTTTGGTTAGGCTCATAAAAATTTAAATGATAAAAAATTATATTAATTT